>DATFYX010000072.1 GCA_035314825.1 Candidatus Eremiobacteraceae bacterium | reverse complement strand
CGGAAGGCCGGCTTCAACTTGGCGAGCTGCTCCATCGTGGTGTCGGGGCGAGGATGCTCGTCCTCTAGGAATATCTCCGGCTTCGCATCCTTTGACGGCTTGCCGTTGCGCGGCAATGTCACGCCGATCAGCTCGGCAGCGAACGCACCGGCGCGCTGCGCGGCGGCGGTCTTGCGCTGGCTGGCGAGCGCGAACTCGTCTTGCTCTTGGCGGCCGATGCGGTAGCGCTCGGCGACGTTCTCGGCCGTCTCGCCCATCGAGATCGGCGGATAGCCGCGCTGCGTCAGAACCGGATTGTACATGCGCGCGCCGAGCGTCGTGTCATAGAGCTGGGGCTTGCGCGCGAATTCGGTTTCCGGCTTGGGCATGACGTACGGCGCACGGGTCATACTCTCGACGCCGCCCGCGAGGAAGACGTCGCCGGTGTCGGCGGCGATCGCTTGTGCCGCAAAATTGATCGCTTGCAGCCCCGAGCCGCACAGGCGGTTGATCGTCGCGCCCGCGACCGATTCCGGGAAGCCCGCAGCGAGCACGGACATGCGCGCGACGTTGCGGTTGTCCTCGCCGGCCTGGTTGCTGCAGCCCCAGACGACGTCTTCGATGTCCGCCGGATCGAGGTCCGCGCGCCGCGCGAGCTCCTTCAGCACCACGGCCGACATGTCGTCGGGCCGGACGTGGCGCAAAGCGCCCCCGTACCGGCCGATCGGGGTGCGTGCCGCAGCAGCGATGACGACTTCGCGCATGGCGTCCTTACGGATGTCCTTAGGAGATGAGGGAAGATGTATTGAACGACGTTTTCGTGACCGACGTCGTTGGGACCCGCCGCATCTATGAGGGCCGTGTGCTCAACGTACGCGTGGACGACGTGCGGTTGCCGAATGGACACACCTCGAAGTTCGAGATCGTCGAACACAACGGCGGCGTCTGCATCATCGCACAGCCGCAACCGGAGACGATCGTCCTCGTACGCCAATATCGCCCCGCCACCGGACGCACGCTGCTGGAGGTCCCCGCTGGGAAACTTGAGATCGGTGAGGACCCGGAGGTCTGCGCGCGCCGCGAGCTGCTCGAAGAGACCGGCTTCCGATGCGAGCGCATCCGCCGCTTGTGGTCGTTCTTCAGCGCGCCGGGTTTTTGCAGCGAGCTGCTGCACCTGTTCGTGGCCGAGGGCCTGACTCCGGGCGCCGCGCAACCCGAAGAGAACGAGTCGATCGATGTCGAGATCATGCGCGTCGAAGATGCATGGGCGATGGTGGAACGCGACGAGCTCCCCGATGCGAAGACGCAGATCGCGCTCGCCTGGGCTCTAGCTCGGAAGTAAGCCGCTCAGCCGCGCGGGTAGCGGCGATACCATTGGAACAGGATCCACACCACGGCGATGACGATGAACCCGATCGTCCATGCGTCCCACGAGAATCCGAGCATGCTCTGAAGCACGAGAAAGAGCACGACCGCGAGGATCACGCCGAACAGCCAGAGCCCTCGGAGCTCTTTCAAACCGCGTCAGCGGTTGGCGCGTAGGCGCTTGTCACAGGTGTCGCAGAAATAGTTCAGCTTGCCGTCGGTATCGTACACCGAGTGGCTGTAATACATCGCGCAGCGCGCGTTATAGCAATGCTTGAGGCCGAACGCGTGGCCCAGCGCGTGCACGCATTCCTTCAGCGTCCGGTTGAAGAGCACCACCTCATCGGGCTTGTCGTTGTAGAACTCCGGACGCAGCCGGAACGTCGACACCACCGCGATGCGATCGGTGTCGCTCGCGTCGCCGAAGATGAAGCTGTGCGACGTCTTGTACAGATCGTCGCCGATGATGCCGAGCAGGAAACCCTCGCGGTTCGGCGCGGAGCCGGTCAGCTTATTGAAGACGGTGGTGAGGAAGTATTGATGCCGCGTGGCGTTGGCGAGCGATGGTGAGAGGGTGAGCGGCTTTTCGATTGCGAACTTGTGCAGGAAACGCTCTTCAAGACATGGAGCGAGGCGTTCGCAGAATTCCGCGGCGACGGTGTTGATGGGCACGAGCCCAATCTTTTCCACGGATTTAGACCTTCCACCGCGCGCCTCGAAGTCCTCCGCAACGACGCAGCCGGAGTCACACGACATGATCATCGGTTTGGGAATGGACGTCGCCGAAGTCGAGCGCTTCAAGTTCGCGCCCGATAAGCTCGCGCGCTTCGCGCGCAAGGTCTTCACGCCTGAAGAGGTCGCGCACGCGATGCGCCACCGTCACTTCGCCGAGCGGCTCGCGGGCGCGTTCGCGGCGAAAGAAGCGACGCGCAAGGCCTTCGGCCACGCCATCCCGTGGCGCCAGGTCGGAGTCCGGCACGAGCGCAGCGGCAAACCGTATGTCGCGCTCTCCGGCGGCGCCGAGCGGCTCACCGCGCTGCGCGGCGTGAGCCGCATGCACCTGACCATCTCGCACAGCCGCACCAACGCGGTCGCAACCGTCATCCTCGAGGCCGATGAAATCTTGGCCAAGCCGCGGCCGGCGGCCGTCAGCGCCTCGGTGGCTCGATGAACGCGCTGACCCCGGAGGAGATGCGCGCCGCCGATCAGCGCGCGGTCGATGACGTCGGAATCCCGCCCATCATCCTCATGGAATCGGCGGGCCGCGCCGTCGCCGAGCTTGCACGCGACTTCGTCGAGCAGCTCGAGGGGGATCCGATCCGCATCGCGGTCGTCGCCGGCCCGGGCAACAACGGCGGCGACGCCCTCGTCGCGGCGCGCTACCTCATGCAGCTCGGGTACGAGCCGGACATCTACGTGGCCGCCAAGCTGGACGATTGCAACGAGCTGTGCCGAACGCAGCTGGAGATCATGGAGAGCTTGGGCGCGTCCATCAGCTTCTTGCGCGAGCAGTCGCCCGAGTTCTTCCGCTCGGGTCTGCGAGCGGCGGCTCTGATCATCGACGGCCTGCTCGGCACCGGCTCATCCGGCCCGCTGCGCGAGGCCTATCGCACCTGGGTCAACGAGATCAACATCGCGGCGCGCGAGGTCATCGCCGTGGACATTCCGACCGGCATCGACCCCAGCACGGGCATGGTGCCAGGACCGGCGGTGAGCGCGGCGGCTACGGTCACGATGGCGGCCCCAAAGGTGGGCATGCTCGTCTATCCCGCAGCGTCGTATGTCGGCGAGTTGTGGGTGGCGCACATCGGCATCCCTCCGGCGATCCTCGCGGACGTCGGCGGCCGTTATCACATCATGACCAAAGAGCAATTCTTCTTCTGGCTGCCGGCGCGCAGCGCGCTCGCCAACAAGCGCACCGCCGGCGACATCGTGATCATCGGCGGCAGCCCCGAGTATGTCGGCGCTCCCGCACTGTCGGCGTTGGGCGCGCAGTACGCCGGCGCCGGCTATGTGACCATCGCTTGCCCGGCAGAGGCGGCCGATGCCATCGGACATCACGTCATGGAGCAGATCATCGCGCCATGGCCGCAGGGAGACCCTGAGGCGGTCACGGCCTTCTTGCTCGACCTCACGCGTCACGCGGGCGCAGTGGTCATCGGTCCCGGTCTCGGACGTCTGGATTCGACGCAGACGATCATCCGCTCGTTCGTCGAAGCCAGCACGAGGCCGCTGGTCGTCGACGCCGATGCGCTCTTCGCGCTCGTGGGCCACGCCGGACTTATCGACGGCAAGAAAGCCGTGCTGACGCCGCATGACGGCGAATTCGCGCGTCTGCTCGGAGAGAACGCCGATGCCGCCATCGCCAACCGGATGAAGGCCGCCGACGATTTCGCCGAAGCGCACGACATCACGCTGCTGCTCAAGGGCCCGCGCTCGATCATCGCGACCAAAGAGGCATCGTACGTCAACCTCACCGGCAACGAACTGCTTGCCACGGCCGGCACCGGCGACGTGCTGTCCGGCATCATCGGCGCAATGATCGCCGCCGGCTGCACCACCCGCCAAGCGGCGGCGATCGGCGCGTACTGGCACGGGGTGACCGCGGATCACTTGGCGAGCGAGCATAAGCACAGCGTGCTCGCCGGCGACATCGCGCGCGATCTGCAGGACGCGCTGCACTGGCTCCACGACCGCGAAGAGGACGACGACGGATTCCTGAGACGAGTCGTCTAAGCCGAGCGCCGCGATGAGCCCCACACCGGGCGAGCGAGCCGCGCGTCTACGCCAACTGCTCGAACGCTACAACGAAGAGTACTACGTGCGCGACGCGCCCAGCGTCAGCGACGCGGAGTACGACGCCCGCATGGGCGAACTGCGCGAGCTGGAAGATGCGCAGCCGGAACTGCGCACGCCGGATAGCCCGACGCAGCGCGTCGGGGCGGCGCCCTCGTCCTCGTTCGACTCGTACCCGCACGCCGTGCCCATGCTCTCGCTGGGCAACGCCTTCGGTGAAGACGAATTGCGCGCGTGGCACGCGCGTGTCGTCCGCCAGCTCGGCCGCGATGCCGGAGCGTTCACGGCCGAGCTCAAGATCGACGGACTGGCGGTCTCGCTGCGCTATCGCGACGGTGTCTTCGAATCCGGCGCCACGCGGGGCGACGGCGTGGCGGGTGAAGACGTGTCCGCCAACCTGCGCACCGTGCGCTCGATACCGCTGCGCTTGCGCGTGCCCGTGCCGGGCGTGCTCGAGGTACGCGGCGAGGTCTACATGCGGCGCTCGGATTTCGAGCACCTCAACGAACGCCGCGTCGCCGACGGCGAGGCGCCGTTCGCCAATCCGCGCAACTCCGCGGCCGGCAGCTTGCGCCAGCTCGATCCCGCGGCGACCGCGCAACGGCCGCTGCGGTTTTTCGCCTACGGGGTGGGCGCCAACGAGCCGCCGCTGCGGGCCGCCACCCAATGGGATCTGCTGGCAGCGCTCGACGCGTTCGGCTTCCCAGTCAATAAGGAAGCGCGGCGCTTCGAATCGTTCGACGAAGCGGTCGAATTCTGCCGGGTATGGGAGAGCAAGCGCGCCGACCTTGACTATGGCACGGATGGGATCGTCGTCAAAGTGGATCAGCTGGGCTTGCAGCGGGCGCTTGGCGCGGTGGGGCGCGAACCGCGCTGGGCCATCGCGTTCAAGTATCCGCCCGAAGAGGTCACGACAAGGCTGAATTCGATCGAGGTCAACGTCGGGCGCACCGGCAGCGTCAACCCGTATGCCGTGTTGGAACCCGTGCAGGTCGGCGGCGTCACCGTCTCCATGGCCACGCTGCACAACGAGGACTACATCCACGCCAAGGACATCCGCGTCGGCGACACGGTCACCGTGCGCCGCGCGGGCGAAGTGATCCCCGAGATCGTCGGCCCGCTCGTCGCCGCGCGCGGCGAGCGGCGCTTGCCCGTGTACCATCTGCCGAAGACCTGTCCGGTCTGCGGCACGCCCGTGCAACGCGCGGAGGGCGAGGCGATGGCGTACTGCCCCAACGCGGTATGCCCGGCACAGCTCATCGAGCGGCTCGCGCACTTCGCGTCGCGCGGGGCCATGGACATCGAGGGCTTGGGTTACAAATCAGCCGCGGCGTTGGTGGAGGCCGGACTGGTGCACGACGTCGGCGATCTGTATTCGCTTGCCGCCGCGCGATTAAGCGAGCTGCCGCGCATGGGCGACAAGACCATCGCGAATCTGCTCGAGGCCATCGAATCCAGCAAGACGCGGCCGTTCGCGCGCGTGCTCTACTCCCTGGGCATCCGCTTCGTGGGTTTCCAGAACGCGCAGCTGCTCGCCGATGCGAGCGGCGACATGGAGACGCTCGCGGCGATGAACGCCGAGGAGCTGCAGTCGGTCGAGCAGATCGGTCCGGCGATCGCGCAAAGCGTCGTCTCCTTCTTCGCCCAAGAGCAGAACCGCGCCATCGTCGACAAGCTGCGGCGCGCAGGCGTCAATCTGCGCGGGCAGCGGCGCGCGCACGGCAGCGCGACCGGACCGCTCGCCGGAAAGACCTTCGTGTTGACGGGGACGTTGCCGTCGCTGAGCCGCGAGGAGGCGAGCGCGCTCATCGCCGCAGCCGGGGGCAAAGTCAGCGGTTCGGTCAGCAAGAAGACGGATTATATGGTCGCGGGCGAAGCCGCCGGCACGAAGCGGGCCCGCGCGGAAACGCTCGGCGTGAAGATCATCGACGAGGCGGGACTTCGCGAACTGCTACGGGACTAGGAGTTGTTGTACAGCTTGACGTGGCCGATGTTGTTGGCCCAGTACCACATACGCGACAGCGCGTAGCCGACATAATTGAGCACCAGCAGCTCGAACGCGCGGCCTTGTGGGAAGAACGCGATGATCACGAGGATGAGCACCACGTAGAACGTCACGCCGAGCGAGCCCCAGAAGCGGGTCGAGGTCGAGGCTTTGGCCTGCGTGCGCAACGGCGCCGGCTCGAAGTACGCACGGCGGGCTCCCTGGGCGGCCATGGGAGGCCGATAATCGGGTGCGTTGGCGGCGGCTTGCGGCGTCCGCACGTAGCCGCCGGTGTGCTGCGTGGCGATCTGATCGACCGCGAAACTGCGTGAGGCGACCGGTGCGAGATCTTCGGCGGGGCCGCCGAGCATCTTGGCGATCTTGCGCTTGCCGTCGTCGTTGAGATCGACGAAATCCGCTATCGTGCGATAGCCGCCGTGTTCGCCGATCGCGGTCTGCGATTTGACCTTGATCAGGCCGCGCACGGTGGAATTGATGCTGCGCATGTCGAGGGTCGTGAACAAGACCGTGCCTTCAGGCACCTCGACCTGGAACGTCGCGACGAGGCCCTTCTCATCAAGATGAGTGGCCCGGCCGATGATGTCGAGCTTGTGCTCGGCGTTCCGCGCTGTGATCGAGACCGGGATCGACAGCGCTACTGGCAGCTCACCGGTATCGAGTGCGTCAGCCATGGGAGTTCATACCTCTCGATACTCCTATCGGCAGGTCAGCTGCAGGACTTGAATCGGTCGTGTCCCTCAGGGCGTCTTCGCTTCTTCGAGCGCGCGCAGCAGATCGCGATTGGCGCGCTCGAAATCGGCCACCGCGGCGTGGTCGCCGCTGGTGATGGCGATATGGGCGCGCGGGTCCGCGAGCACGCGGCGCAAGTATCTGCCGGTGTACGAGCGTTCGATTTGCGCGACCTGCTCGGGCGTGCCCGTCGCGATCACACGGCCGCCTTTTTCGCCGCCCTCGGGTCCGAGATCGATGACGTGATCGGCCGTCTTGATGACGTCGAGGTTGTGCTCGATCACCAGCACGGTGTTACCCGCGTCAACAAGCCGGTCGAGCACGCGCAGCAGATGCGCGATATCCGCGAAGTGCAGTCCCGTCGTCGGCTCGTCCAGGATATAGAAGGTACGTCCTGTTCCACGCCGCGCCAGCTCGGTGGCCAGCTTGACGCGCTGCGCCTCGCCGCCGGACAGCGTGGTCGCAGGCTGGCCCATCTGGATGTAGCCCAGGCCCACGTCGCCGATCGTCTTGAGCTTCGTGTAGACGCGCGGCACGTTGGCGAAGAACTCGGCCGCTTCGTCGACGCGCATCTCGAGCACGTCGGCGATCGTCTTTCCTTTATAGGTGACGTCCAGCGTCTGCTGGTTGTAGCGCTTGCCTTTGCAGACCTCGCACGGGACGTAGACGTCGGGCAGGAAGTGCATCTCGATCTTGATGATGCCGTCGCCGGAGCACGCCTCGCAGCGGCCGCCTTTGACGTTGAACGAGAATCGGCCGGGCGCGTACCCGCGAGCGCGCGCTTCAGGGGTGAGCGAGAACAGCTCGCGGATGGGATCGAATGCGCCGGTGTAGGTCGCCGGATTGCTGCGCGGCGTGCGTCCGATCGGCGATTGATCGATGACGATCGCTTTGTCGAGCTGCTCGAGACCCGTCACGCGCCCGAACGTCTCGTCAGGCGGCTGACCGTGCAGATGATGCCCGAGAGCCCTGTACAGCACGAGGTCGACCAGGCTCGACTTGCCCGAACCCGAAACGCCGGTCACCGCGGTCAGCACGCCCAGCGGAAAATCGACGTCGATGCCGTGCAGATTGTTGGCGCGCGCGTTCTTGATGGACAGCGTCGCCGTGCGCGTGCGCCGCGAGCGAGGGATCGGGATGAACGCGTCGCCCTTGAGATATTTGCCGGTCAGCGACCCGGGCGCGGCTTCGATGTCTGCGATGCTGCCCGCCGCGATGACGTTGCCGCCTTCCTTGCCGGCGCGCGGACCGATGTCGACGATGTAGTCGGCCTCGCGCATCGTCTCCTCGTCGTGCTCGACGACGATCAGCGTGTTGCCCAAGTCGCGCAGCGTCTTCAACGTGGCCAGCAGCCGGGCGTTGTCGCGTTGGTGCAGACCGATCGAGGGCTCGTCCAACACGTAGAGCACGCCGACCAGCGACGAGCCGATCTGCGTGGCGAGCCGGATGCGCTGGCCCTCGCCGCCGGAGAGCGTCATCGCGGCGCGATCGAGCGTCAGGTATTCGAGCCCGACGTTGACCAAGAAGCCGAGCCGGGCGCGCAGTTCTTTGACGATCTGGCGCGCTATCTGCGTATCGCGCGCGCTCAAGGTGAGTTTTTCCATGAACGCGAGCGCGCGGTCCACCGGCAGCGCGGTCAGCTGCGCGATGTTGAGATCGCCGATGGTCACCGCCAACGCCTCGGGTTTGAGGCGCGCGCCTTTGCACGTCGGGCACTTGACCGACGTCATGAGCTTGTCGATCTCTTCCTTGACGTAGTCCGACGAGGTCTCTTCGTAGCGGCGCTGAAGCTGCGGGATGATGCCGCGGTAGCGGCCCTCGTACTGCCATTTCTTGCCCGACTTGGTCCGGAACGTGAACTTGCGCTTGTCGTCATCCTCGTCGTCGCCGTACAAGATGAGGTCGAGCAGGTCGCGCGGGATCTTCTTCACCGGCGTGTCCAGATCGTAGCCCTCGCTGCGCAGCAGCGACTCGACCTGTTGGACGTAGAACGCGTTCATGCCGGCGGCCAAGTTCTTGGTCCACGGCACCACCGCGCCTTCGCGGAACGTCTTGTTGCGGTCGGGGATGACCAGGCGCGGGTCGATCTCGATCTTGACGCCAAGGCCGGTGCAGTCCGGACACGCGCCGTACGGCGAGTTGAACGAGAACAGTCGCGGCGCCAGCTCTTCGAATGACAGCCCGCAGTGGATGCACGACAGCTTTTCGGAGAACGGCAACGCTTCTTCTTTGCCGTTGGGGCGCTGCACGAGCGCGGTGACGAGGCCCTGGGTGAGGCGCAGCGCCGTCTCGACCGAATCGGTCAGCCGCTTGCGCAGGCCATCCTTCATCACGAGGCGGTCGATGACGATCTCGACCGTGTGCTTGCGCTTTTTGTCGAGGTTGATCTTCTCTCGCAGCTCGCGGATCTGCCCATCCACGCGCACGCGAGCGTAGCCGTCCTTGACGGCCTGCTCGAACAGCTTCTGATATTCGCCTTTGCGCCCGCGCACCATGGGCGCGAGCAGCTGGATGCGCGTGCCCTCGGGCAGCTTGAGGATCTGGTCGACGATCTGCTCGGCGGTCTGGGGCGTGATCGGCCGGCCGCAGTTCGGGCAATGCGGCTTGCCGATGCGCGCGTACAGCAGGCGCAGGTAGTCGTAGATCTCGGTCACGGTGCCGACGGTCGAGCGCGGGTTGTGGCTGGCGGCCTTTTGGTCGATCGAGATCGACGGCGACAGGCCCTCGATGTAGTCGACGTCGGGCTTTTCCATCTGGCCGAGGAACTGACGGGCGTAGGAGGACAGCGATTCGACGTAGCGGCGCTGGCCTTCGGCGTAGATCGTGTCGAACGCGAGCGAGCTCTTGCCCGATCCCGACAATCCGGTGATCACGATGAGCTGGTTGCGCGGCAGCGTGAGGTCGATGTTCTTGAGATTGTGCTCGCGCGCGCCCTTGATGACGATCGATTCCAGTCCGTGGCGGGCTGGAATCGCTTTGACCGGGGCAGCGAGGGGGTCGGACGAAGCGCCGTTCGGCTTGTGGCTCATTGGGACAACGCTATTTCGTCACCGAGACTTTGGAATCCCGTGAAAACGGAGAGCCCGCGTGTCGGCGGGCTCGTGCGTCGGGCTCGCCTAGACTTATTGACAGGCGGCTGCGTTCGTGGTCCCTTGGGCGATGCGCGTGGCGACGATATCGCCTTCGGCCTTGCGGCCGTTGTAGCCCCACGACCCGGAGAAATCGCGGCCTGCGGGCGTGAAGTTGAGCGTCGCCCAACCCGCGCCGCGCTGATCTTTCCATTTCGCATCCGCAACCGTTCCGTTGAGCGTCGCGCTGAGCTGTCCGCCATGCCCGTATGAGCCTACGATGGTGCCGTTCGTCTGCGTCAAGTGGATAAGGCCCTTGGTGAACTGGTTGCCGGTGGCTTGCACGCAGTACACGCCGGTGGCGTTGAAGCTCGCGCGCGCCGCGGTGCTCGACAGCGAGATCGATGCGAGCGCGACAAGCGTCGCGAACACCCCGAATGTGACGAATTTGCGCATTGCTAAATCTCTCCCAAGAATCATTGCGAAGGACGCCGCTGCGGCGAGGCCGCCGCACACGCCGACACCGCGTTAGACCAGCGCCGCAGGGGTTCCCCCGTGCAACCGACCGGCCGCCGGCGGCTAGAGCCGTTCGAGCGCTGCGGGCAGTTCGCCGATATTGACGATCGTCGCATCCGCAGGACGCGCCCCGGCAGGCGCGGTCTCGTCGCGCACGTTGACCCATACCGCGCGCATGCCCGCGGCGTGCGCGCCCACGACATCGCGATTGAAACGATCGCCCACCATGATGCTCTCGTGCGGCTCGACGCCGGCGAGCCGCATCGCATGCTGGAAGATCTTCGGGTCGGGCTTGACCAGCTGCATCTCGCCCGCCAGGATCACGTGGTCGAAGAAACGGCCAAGCTCGAGACGCTCGATCTTGACGTCGTGCGTTTCGGCGAAGCCGTTCGTGATGATCGACATCTTGTACGTGCCGTGCAGCCGGTGCAGCACCGGCACCGCCTCCGGGAAAAGCTCGACGCGCTCGATGCGCAGCTGATCGTAGCGCTTGGCGATGCGCGACGCCAGCGCCGCATCGTCCACGCCGAAACGCCGCAGCGCGGCGCGCCACATCGACGGCCTGATGTCGCCGGCCTTGGGCGGCCGCGCGCCCGGCTCCAGGCCCTCCCAGAAATCGATCGCCGCATCGACGTACGCCACGGCCAGCGCGCGCGGATCGAGTTTGAGATCGGGCGAGACCTCGCGCACGGCGGCCTCGGCGCAGCGCTCGAGCGAGAGCGTATCTTCGACCAGCGTGTCGTCGAGGTCGAAGAAGATCGCGCGGATCAGAACAGCGCGGCCTCGCGCAGCGCCTCGCCGAACACGCGCGGCGCTTTGCGCGAGAGCGCCGGATCGCCGCCGTCGGGCAGCTGCTTGCGCAGCTCCCACAGCTCGTCGCGCAGCGCTGCGGCCTTCTCGAACTCGAGCCGCGCGGCAGCGGCGCGCATCTCCTTCTCGAGCTTGCCGATCGTGGCGATCAGCACGTCGCGCGGGACGTCTTGCAGCGTCTTGCCGGCGGCGCGCTTACGCGTCTCCTCGCTCGCGCCGACGGATGACAAGATATCGCGCACCGATTTGAGGATCGACTTGGGATCGATGTGGTGCTCTTCGTTATACGCCAGCTGGCGCACGCGCCGGCGCTCGGTCTCGTTGATCGCGCGCTCCATCGACTGCGTGATGTTGTCGGCGTACATCAGCACGGTGCCGCTCACGTGGCGCGCGGCGCGTCCGATGGTCTGGATGAGCGACGTCTCGGAACGCAGGTAGCCTTCTTTGTCCGCATCGAGGATGGCGACGAGCGACACCTCCGGCAGGTCGAGCCCCTCGCGCAGCAGATTGATGCCGACGAGGCAGTCGAACTCCCCTAAGCGCAGGTCGCGCAGGATCGAGATGCGTTCGAGCGTGTCGATCTCCGAATGCAGGTAACGCGCGCGCACGCCCATCTCGATGAGATAATCGGTGAGGTCCTCGGCCATCTTCTTCGTCAGCGTGGTGACCAGCACGCGCTCGCCCGCCTGCGCGCGCTTGCGCACTTCGTCCATCAGGTCGTCCACTTGGCCCTTGGTCGGGCGCACCTCGACCTGCGGATCGACCAGGCCGGTCGGGCGGATGATCTGCTCGACGACTTGGGTCGAATGCTTGCGCTCGTACTCGCTCGGCGTCGCAGAGACGTAGACGACCTGGTTGAGGTGGCGGTCGAACTCCTCAAAGGTCAGCGGCCGGTTGTCGATCGCCGACGGCAGGCGGAAGCCATACTCGACGAGCGCTTCTTTGCGCGAGCGGTCGCCTTGGTACATGCCGTGCACTTGCGGCAGCGTCACGTGCGACTCGTCGATGAACAGCAGCCAGTCGTCGGGGAAGAAATCCAGCAAGCAGAACGGCGTCTGGCCGGGCGCGCGGCCGGTGAGATGGCGCGAATAGTTCTCGATGCCGTTGCAGTAGCCCAGCTCGCGCAGCATCTCGAGGTCGTTGCGCGTGCGCAGCTCCAGGCGTTGCGCCTCGAGCAGCTTGCCCTCGCGTTTGAAGTAGGCCAGGCGTTCTTCCAGCTCGGCTTCGATGCTGCCGACCGCGCGCAGCAGCTTCTCCTCGGGCGTGATGAAGTGCTTGGCGGGGAAGATGGTCAGCTCGTCCAGGTCGTCGAGCATCTCGCCGGTCACCTGGTTGACGCGCGTGATGTGGTCGATCTGATCGCCGAAGAAGTCGAGCCGCGTGATGATCTCGTCGTCCACCGCCACGAACTCGAGCACGTCGCCGCGCACGCGGAAAGTGCCGCGCACCATCGCCAGATCGTTGCGCGTGTACTGCATGTCGACCAGCTTGCGCAGCAGCTTATCGCGGTCGTACTCCTGGCCGCGGCGCAGGTTCAAGGACATCTCGATATAGTCGGACGGCGAGCCCAAGCCGAAGATGCACGAGACCGAGGCGACGATGATCGTGTCACGGCGCGTCAGCAGCGACTGCGTCGCCGAGTGGCGCAGGCGCTCGATCTCCTCGTTGATGGAAGAGTCCTTCTCGATGTAGGTATCCGACGACGGGATGTACGCCTCGGGCTGATAGTAGTCGAAATATGACACGAAATACTCGACCGCGTTGTTCGGGAAGAACTCTTTGAACTCGCCGCACAGCTGCGCGGCAAGCGTCTTGTTGTGGCTGAGCACGAGCGTGGGCTTGCGCACCTGCTCGATGGCCCAGGCCATGGTCGCGGTCTTGCCGCTCCCGGTCACGCCGAGCAGCGTCTGCGACCGATCGCCGCGCTCGATGCCCTCGACGAGGGCGCGTATGGCTTCGGGCTGGTCGCCTGAGGGCTGGAAAGGCGCTTCCACTTTGAATTCGGGCATCGTTTCCTCGCGGGTTTTGGGCGCGCGTGCGGCGCCGCGTGGGGGGTCGAACCGTCATATTCGGAGAACAACACCATGGGCCTTCGGGCCCATATATAACTCTATCGCACGACGGGAGACCGCTGTTATGGCTACGGCAAAACCGGTCCTCTTCTCCGGCAATTCCAATCGCGCGCTCGCCGTCGAGATCGCGCACATGATGGGCACCCACGTGGGCAAGGCATTGGTCACGACCTTTGCCAACGAGGAATGCCGCATCGAGATCCACGAGAACGTCCGCGGCGCGGACGCATTCGTGATCCAGTCGATCTGCAAGCCGCCTGAGCCGGGCCGCTCCGTGAACGATTCGCTCGTGGAGATGCTGCTCATGATCGACGCGCTGCGGCGCGCGTCGGCATACCGCATCACCGCGGTCATCCCGTATTACGGGTACGCGAAACAAGACAAAAAGACCAAAGGGCGCGAGCCGATCTCGGCCAAGCTGGTCGCCGACCTGCTGACCACGGCCGGCGTGCAGCGCGTGCTCACCGTCGATCTGCACGCGGCGCAGATCCAGGGTTTCTTCGTCCAACCGGTCGACAACCTCACCGCCAGCTTCATCTTGGCCAACTATCTGATCAACACGAAGAAGCTGCGCGGGCCCGGCGTCGTCGTCGTGTCGCCCGACGCGGGCGGCGTGGCGCGCGCGGAGGCGTTCGCCAAGAAGCTGCAGTCGTCCGTGGCCATCGTCTTCAAGCGCCGGCCGCGGCCCGACGTCAACGAGGTCAGCGAAGTCGTCGGCGATCTCAAAGGCAAGACCGCGGTCATCATCGACGACATGATCTCGACCGGCGGCACGCTGGTCAAGGCGGCGGAAGCGCTGCTCGAGCGCGGCGCGACGTCGGTGATCACCTGTGCGACGCACGGCATCTTCGCCGCCGGCGCCGCGCAAAAGCTCAACGACTCGCCGATCAGCGAAGTCATCGTCACCAACACGATCCCGGTGCCCGACGACATCCGCGGCGAGAAGATCAAAGTGTTGTCCGTCGGCCGGCTGCTCGCCGAGAGCATCAGGCGCATCTCGGCCAACCGCTCCGTCTCGGAGCTCTACAACGAGCAGGAGCGCACGCTCGGCCAAGACGGGATCGATGACCAGCCGCTTTTCAATCTGAACGCTCCGGAGAACACCGCCGTCCTCCAAGCCAGCGGAGCGGGCTTGGAAAAACGACCCAACTAGAAAGGCATCATGGAGACTATCACCATCGCCGCGAAGCCGCGGTCGCAGACCGGCAGCCATGCGGTGCAACGATTGCGCCGCGAGGGCAAGGTCCCCGGCGTCGTCTACGGGCACCAGTTCAACGATCCGCTGCCGATCGTCATCGAAGGCCGGGATCTGCGCAGCGCGCTGACCGGTCACAACATCAACTCGGTCTTCAACCTCGAGATCGAAGGCCGCGGCGCCACGCCGGTCATGGTCCACGAGCGCCAGCACGATATCATCAGCCATCATCTGATCCATATCGATCTATATGCGGTCGACCTCGCCGAAGCGGTCGAAGCGAACGTCCCCGTCGTCGCGCGCGGCAACTCGCCCGGCGTCAAAGAGGGCGGCGTGCTCGACATCGTGCTGCGCGAGATCGCGGTGGAAGCGTTGCCGGGATCGATCCCCGAGCAGATCGAGGTCGACATCAGCAGCCTGAACATCGGCGACAACGTCCACGTGCGCGATCTACAAGTGCCCGAGAGCGTCAAGATCGTCGAGGACGGCGATGAGATCGTGCTGTCCGTGCTCGCGCCGCAGAAGGCCGAAGAGGAAGTCCCGGCCGTCGCGGCTACGGAGCTGGCACAGCCGGAGCTCGTCGGGGAGAAGAAACCAGCCGAGGAAGAGCCCGAGGAGTCCTAAAGCGCAACCCGCAGCGGATGCACGAACGCCCCGGACCGCCCGGCTCATCGCCGGACTCGGCAATCCGGGGCGTTCGTATGCGCGCACGCGTCACAACATCGGCTTTCGCGTGGTCGAGGCGCTCGCCCAGGCGCACGCGGCGCCGCCGTGGCGCACGCGTTTCGATGCCCGCACGACGCAGCTCGCGGATCTCAACGCGATCCTCGCTCTGCCGCAGACGTTCATGAACCTCTCAGGCGAGAGCGTCGCGCCGCTTGCCGGGTACTTCAAGGTCCCTCACCGCGGCGTGCTGATCGTGTGCGACGACGTCAATCTGCCCTTCGGCAGGCTGCGCATGCGTCGCGGCGGCAGCGACGGCGGTCACAACGGTTTGAAGTCGATCATCGCGCAGCTCGGCTCGACCGCGTTCCCACGGCTGCGCGTCGGCATCGGACGCCGTGACGGCGATCTGATCGACCACGTCATCACCGCGTTCACCAAAGAAGAGGAGGCGGCGCTGCCCGCCGTCATCGCGCGCTGCGTCGCCGGTCTCGAGACGTTCTTGGACGAGGGCGTCGAGGAGGCGATCGCGCTCGTCAATGCGGCAGGCGGAGACCCGCCGCCAACCTAACATAGGACCGACTTGGACGTCACGCCTCAGATCGGCAGACTCCTCATCGGCGCGGGCCTCGCGCTCATCGCCGTCGGTGCGCTCGTCCTCTACGCGCGCCAGCTCCATCTCGGCTCCCTGCCCGGCGACGTCACCGTCGGCGGCAAGGGATGGCAAGTCACCTTGCTGCTGGGAACCTCGTTGCTCCTGTCCATCGTTATCACTTTGTTGCTCAATCTGCTCTTGAGACGCCGGTGAACGGCGCGATGGACCCCTTTCCGACTCCCGATCCCGCCGCGCTGCCGGCCTGGCGAAGCCATGGAGCGGCCGAATTCATTCGACCGTTCGTCGGCCGTTCGTTCGTCGTACGCGTGGACGAGTCGGCCGGCGCGTCCTCTACGTTCGCGGCGGACGTCGTGTTCATGCGCAGCGTCGGTATCCGGCCTGTGCTCGTGCACGATGCGGCGGCGCGGACCGCCGCGCAGCGGCTGATCGGCCACATCAATCGGATCGGCGGAGACGCGGTCGGCCTTGACGGCGCGTCGGCCGGGATGCTCACCCTCGCGCTCGGCGAGGACGGCGCGGCGGAACTGCGCGGCGTGAACACCGCGTTGTTGAACCTGCTGATCGAGGGCGGCTATATCCCGGTGCTGGCCTCTGAGGGCGCGGGCGTGTCGGGCACGCGGATGCCGGTCGACGCGGACGAAGCCGCGCGCGCGTTGGCGGCCGCGATCGGCGCGATCCGGCTGCTCTTCGGATCGCAGCCGGGCGGCGTGCCATCGGATGGTTCGGGGATCATCCCGGAGCTGACGTCGTCCGAAGCGCTATCGCTGGCGCGCAGCGGCGCGCTCTCGATCGATCTCGCGCATCGCTTGACCGCGGCCGCGCTCGGCGTCCGCGCAGGCGTCCAAGCTGCGCAGATCCTCGACTTGTCATCGGCTCATGCTGCGGTCGTCGAACTGCTCACAGCGCAACATCTCGGCACGCAAGTGGTGTCGAGCATCCTCTTATCTTAGGTTCAGACCTCGACGATCAGCGAGTACGGATTCCAGCTCGGGTTCTCGCCCGGATATCCGCGCGGGTTGCTCGCGACGCGCGTCGCGCCGATCGCGTAGTCGACGGCGTCGTGCATGTGGCCGTGCACCCAGAGCTTGGGACCCAGCCGTTCGACCAGCGGGTCCAAGTCGCTGGCGAAGAACCCGTTGAGCGCCGAGCCCTCGAAGCGAGGGTGCTGGCTGCGAAACGAGGGCGCGGTGTGCGTGACGACGACGACCCGGTCGCTATCGCGCGGGTACGCTTCCTCGAGCCACGCTGTGCTCTCGCGATGCACTTCCATCAGATCGTCGACGTTCACGCCGCGCATGTCGAAATGTTTGAGCACGCGGGCGATGGCCGGCGCGTCGGCGCCGCCGCGCATGTCCGTCCAGAGGTTCGCGCCAAGAAAGCTCACGCCGCCGATATCCAGACGCTCGCGCTCGAGAAGATGGACGTTGCGCAGCTCTGCCAGGGCGTCGCGGTAAGCCGGCAGGACCGCCGCGAAGTCTTTGTGATCGAATTCGTGATTGCCGAGAACCGCGATCACCGGTACGTCTGAAGGAATGCCGCTCAGCCAGCGGCCCAAAGCAGCCGGATCGTCATGCATGTCGCCGGCGACGATCAGGACGTCGCCGGTCGGCGCGAACGGCTCCAGCGGACTTCCCTCGAGATGGAGATCCGACACGATCTGGAGATTCACGACGAGCGGCGGCTGCCTGGATCGGTCAGCGGCACGCGATCGCGGCACAGCGGACAGACGTCGGGCGCGAAGTCGCGCAGCGGCAGCTCGAGCAGTGCCGTCACAGGCAGCGGCAACACCGGCTTGCCGCGTTTGACCACCGCGCCGATCGCCGCGAGCTTGCCGCCCGCACGCGCGACGACGTCGAGCACCTCGGCGACGGATTTGCCGGTGGTCATGACATCCTCGATGACGGCGACGCGCTCGCCGGGTTCGATAGAGAAACCGCGGCGCAACACCGGCACGCCGCCTTCTTTCTCGATGAAGATGTCGCGCACGCCGAGTCCCTTGGCCACGATGTAGCCCGGGATGATCCCGCCCACCGCGGCGCTGACGACGACGCGCGGATCGGCCGGGCGCAGGCGATCAGCGAGCGCGCCGCAGATCGCCTCGGCCGTCGGCGGGTCTTCGAAGATGCGGAACTTCTGGATGAACCGGTCGCTGTGCAGTCCTGATGAGAGCAAGAAATGGCCGGACAGCATCGCGCCGCGTCGCTCGAGCAGCGCCAAGACTTCGTGCGGGGTCATGCTCAGATAGCGCCGAGCGGCTTGACGGCTTGCAATTGCGCGCGGATCGTTTCTGCGGCTGCGGCTGGATCCGGCGCCGCCGTGATCGGCCTGCCGACGACGATGTAGTCGGCGCCCGCGAGGGCCGCTTCGAGCGGCGTCGCCACGCGGCGCTGGTCGTCCGGCGAGGAGCCCGCCGGCCGGATGCCCGGACACACCGAGATCAGCGAGCCGTCTGTGCGCGCGTGCACGACGGGCAGGTCGTCGACCGCGCAGACCACGCCGTCGATGCGGCTGTTTGCGGCCAGTTCGGCGCGCACGGCGACCAGCTCGTGCGGATCGAGGTCTTCGCCCGCGCTCAACAGCTCATCCCTGGAGAGGCTGGTCAGGACCGTCACCGCGAGCAAGCGCAGCGATGCGCCGGCCGCATTGACCTCATCGCGTGCCTGCGCCGCGGCGGCGAGCATGTCGGGACCGCCGCCTGAGTGGACCGTCAGCAGCTGCGGCCGGTAGCGCGCGAGCGATCGGATACCAGCCGCCACCGTGTTCGGGATGTCGAAGAGCTTGAGATCCAAGAACAGCGAGAGGCCGCGTTGGTGGAGAAACTCGATGATCCGGTCGCCGTATCCGTAGAAGGCCTGATAGCCGACTTTGTACCAGCGCGCCACGGCACTGGTCTTCTCGACCACGGCCTTCGCGCCGTCAAACGTCGCTTCGTCAAGCGCCACGATCAGTTCGGTCATCGTCTCACCTGCACGTGCTCCGGCCGCCGGTCGGCCGGCCAGCGGGTGCGCGCAAAGCCAGGGTTCGCCAAGCCCGTCAGCGCGCGCACGCTCGCAAACCCGCGCTTGGCAGCCTCCTCCGAAATGGCGTCGCGCACGCGGACCGGCACCTCGGGGTCGCGGAAATTGGCTGTGCCGATCGCGACCGCGGAGGCGCCGGCCAACATCATCTCGAGCGCATCGCGGCCGTTCTCGATGCCGCCCATGCCGATGATCGGGATGCGCACCGTCTGCGCGACCTCCCATACCTGATACACGGCGACCGGCCGGATCGCCGGGCCGGTGAGGCCGCCGGTGAAATTGGCGAGCGCGGGGCGCGTCCGTTCGACGTCGATCGCCATCCCGCGCAGCGAGTTGATGAGCGAGATCGCGTCGGCGCCCGCCTCCTCGGCGGCGCGCGCGATCGGGCGGATGTCGGCGACGTTGGGCGTGAGCTTGGCGATCACGGGCAGCTTGACGCGCCGCTTCACCGCCGCGACCACGGCGTCGGTCGCGCGCGGATCGACCGCGAAGCACTCACCCTCGCTGTCGACGTTCGGGCACGAGACGTCGAGCTCGATCGCAGCGATGCCCGGCAATCCGTCCATGGCGGCGGCGACATCGACGAACTCGCCGACCGAGAAGCCGGCGGCGCTGGCGATGACGACCGTGGGCACGCCGGGAAGATTGGGCGCTTCGTGCTTGACGAAGTGCTCGATGCCGGGGCCTTCCAATCCGATGGCGTTGAGCATGCCGGCCGGCGTCAGGGCGATCCGCGGCATCGCGTTCCCGAGGCGCGGCTCGCGCGTCACGCTCTTGAGCGTTATCGCGCCATAGGCGCTGATGTCGACGATGCGCGAGAATTCGGCGCCGCGATTGTAGCAGCCGCTGGCGGCGATCGTCGGATTGGCAAGGCGCAGCCGGCCGATGTCGACGCTCAGATCGGGGGATGAGCGCGCGCCATTGCCCAGGCTCATGCCGAGGACTCCAGCCACAGCACGTCTGCAGCAGGGAACACGGTGCCGTCGGTGCAGACGCGCGCGAAGTCGTAGGCGCGCGAGTCGCGCGGGGCCGGGGGATACCCGGAGCCTTGCGGGCTGCCGCGGCGCACGGGCACGACGCAGCCCCAGCAGGTGCCCATCGAGCAGCCGAAGGTCTCTTCCATAGATATCTCGCAGGCGACGCGCGCGCCGGCTGCGTGCTCGCTCAGTGCGCGCAGCATGCCGGGCGGGCCGCAGCCGTAGATGATGTCCACCGGCGACGCGCGCTTGACCAGATCGACCGCGGTCGCACGCTCGCCTTCGCTGCCGTCATCGGTGCACGTTGTGACGTCGAGCCCGAGCTCGCGCAGTTGCGCGACGCCCGCCAGATGCGCTTTGGTGCGCGCGCCGACGATCGCCCGCACCTCGACGCCCGCCGTCTGCAGATCTCTGGCCAGGAGCCAGAACGGCACGATGCCGATGCCGCCGGACGCGATCAGCGCTTTCGACCCCTTGACAGGGATGCTAAACTGATTTCCCAGCGGACCGATGCAGGACAGGGCCGTTCCGACGGCCAGGTGCGCCAAGCGGCGCGTGCGATCGCCCCACTCGCGGAACAGCACGCCGAACTCGTCGCCCCGCACGGTCCAGATGCCCAGCGGCAGCCGGACGCAGAAAGCCCCAGGGACGTCGATCGCGATGTAACTGGCGGCGCGGGCCTGGGAGGCGATCCGCGGGCCGCGCAGGGCCAGGAACCAAAAACCGGGAGCGACTTGCTCCCGGCTGATCAAGGTGGCTGTTTCCAGCAGCGGCGCTTCGGATGCCATTGACCGGCGTTGTTCGCGCCCCTAGACGCATGCCCCTCGAAACGTGACCTGCATCATAGTCCGGCCTGGTCCTTCGTCGGGGACGTCTGGTGTGAACGAATCGCGGGCATACGACGTAATAAGTAGAGGGGAACGTACTGGAGCAAGGCCCATGCAAGGAATACTCGTCTTCAACACACTCGCCGAAGCAGTCGCCAGCGGCTTTGAGGTCTTCGACCGGACGCCCGAGGGCTATCTCGTCCGCAAGCGCACCGAGCGCGGCTGGGCGATCGCCCTCGCCAAGCAGCATAAGGCCGCCTGACGGCGGCGCCCAACGCGGGAAAAATGATTCGAGGCGGACCGTGGTCCGCCTCGATTTCATTTGGACGCTGCGCCGCGCGGGGTGCGCTGCGCGGCTCAGCGTCTTCCTTTATAACGCTTCTGGCTAGGCGAAAGTTTCTCGCGCCGGCTACATATGCATCGGGGTGGCGATCGAATAGGTCACCTGGACCGAGGCGCTCATGACGCCGGTGCCCGGCGCGATCGGCGGCGGCGCGGCCGCCGGCGTCATCGCGAGCGTGCGAACCATCGGCATATACGATTGCATCGGTATGCCGCTGCCGACCGTGATCGTCATGACCGAACCCAATTTCACGCCCGCCGCGGCCGCAGCGACCTCGGCTAAGTCGTGCGCTTGCTTGACCGCGCGCTGCACGGCCTGCTTGTAGAGCGCGTCGCGCTGCGTCGTGTCGTACGTCAGCCCGTAGGTCTGGTTCGCACCGGCCTTGATACCTGCGTCGATAGCGGCGCCGGCTTTGTCGATCGGCGTCTTGACGCCGATCGTCTCGGACGCGACGAACGCCGCTTTGACAGTGTCGGTCGCCTGACGGTAGTACAGATTGTATCCGCTCGTCGTGATGTCAGCATCTGCGATGCCCAAACCTTTGAGCGCCGCGATGACAGAGTTCGCGCGGCCGGCAATATCTGACGCGGTGGCGGCTGCATTGGGTGCTTCGCCGTTGACGCCCAGGGTGACGTGCGCTTGGTCGGGCGTGTAGTCGACCAGGCCCGTGCCCTGCACCGAAATGCTGGTCATGTGGTGCGCCATCATCATCATCATCATCGAGTTCATGTCATGCGATGGCGGCGTGGTATCAGCCGCCGCCGGTGCAGCGGCCAGGACGCCGGCGATCAGCAGAGCGACCGGCGATAGCAAAAGGCGCATGTGCGGTCTCCTCATGGGACTCATGGGGCGGTCGAATCTATCCGACTGGAGCGGTCGAATTTATTCGACCGAAAGGCGGGCGACGGACCGTCGCTCATAGCGTGTGGTCGGACCCTCCTGGATGCTTTCGAAGAGCGCGAGCTCGCGCACTGCAAGAACGCAGCGCGGCGGCTGTTCGATGCGCTGCAGGGGTCGCAGCGGCTGTTTCGCCCTGGCCAGCGTGATGTGCGGGAGAGCCGGCTGATCGAAGTGCGCGCCGAGCTTCTCGAACTCCGCGCGGACGGTCGCGGCGCAGGCGTCGAATCCCGGTTGAGTCTGCGAACAGGCGAGCGCCAGGATGCGAGCCCGGCGCTCGTCCGGAAACGGGCCGACGCGGTCGAACACGATCTCGAACGGCGAGCAATGCGCCGCCGCGGCGCTCAGAGCGCCGACGAACCCCTCGATGCGCGGCGCCTCAATGGCGCCGAGGTAGGCGAGCGTCACGTGCAGCTTCTCGGGGCGCTCGAAACGCACGGGAACACCGGCAGCGGCGAGCCCTTCGATCGCGCGGAGGGCCGCCTGGCGCACCGAGTCATCCAGCTCGATCGCCGCGAATGTGGCCATGGCAGGCCCATTCCGGCCGGCCCTGGACGGCTCCCGGCAGAGCAGGCAGGCAGGCTCTCACGGCCGCTTAATGTGGCATGCGCGGCTGCCGCAGTATGCTCGTACTATAGCTGGCGACGCATGTGAGAGTCGCAGTGCTAACCACCAGTCGCTGGACACGACAGGAGCACCGCACCGATGTCGCATTCATCCTTACCTTCGCACGCGGCCGACCAGGCCAAGCGCAAGATCCTCGTCGTCGAGGACGACGTCCAAATCGCCAAAGTCCTGCGTCTCGAGCTCGAGCATGAAGGCTTTGAGGTCGAGGTCTGCGGCGATGGCGCAAGCGCGATCGAGCGCGCGCTCAAAGGTCCCGATCTGATCATCCTCGATCTGCTGCTGCCGCGCATCGACGGCCTTGAGGTCTGCCGGCGCGTCCGGCGCCATTCTTCCGTGCCGATCATCATGCTCACCGCCAAAGATGCGGTGCCCGATCGCGTCACCGGGCTGGACACGGGCGCCAACGACTATCTCGCCAAGCCGTTCTCGATCGAGGAGCTGCTCGCGCGCATCCGCGTGCAGCTGCGCGAGCGCGAACCCGGCGAGCGCGTGCTCGAGATCAAGGATCTTGTGCTCAACCGCGACACGCACGAGGTGTCGCGCAACGGACGCGCCGTCAGCCTGACCGCCAAGGAGTTCTCGCTGCTGGAATTCCTCATGATGTATCCGAACAAGGTGCACACGCGCGACGAGATCTTCAACAGCGTGTGGGGTTCGGATTTCCTGGGCGAATCGAACCTGATCGACGTCTACATCCGCTACTTGCGCAACAAAGTCGACGACGCGAGCGATGAAAAGCTCATCCAGACCATCCGGGGTGTCGGCTACGCCCTCCGCGCCTGAGGGCGCGAGCAGGCCGCCGTTCTTCGAAAGCCTGCGCTGGCGCCTGACCGTCTGGTACGTCGCGGCCGTCGCCGTGCTGCTTCTGGTGTTCGCCGTCGTCGTGATGCTCGGCGCGTATCGCGTGTTGTATCTCTCGGCAGCGCAACGCGTCGAGGGAGCGTCGATGGCGCTGCAATCGTATGCGCGCGCCGGCAACCCGCTCTTCGGCTCCGCATCGGTCGTCGAACTGCTTTCGCAAGAGAGCGAGCTGAACGCGTTTGCCGGTCCAGGCCTGTACGTCGAAGCCTTCAACCCGAGCGGCGCGCGCATCGGCGGCAGCAGTAATCTCGCCGACGCCGATCTGCCGACAACCGGTTATCGGCGCTGGCATATGGAGGGCATCGCGGCCGGCGATTGGGGCACGGCCAAGACCGCGCTCGGGCCGGTGCTCGCGCACTGGCACGTGGTGAGCGATAACGGCCGCCCGGTCGCGACGGTGTATGTCGCGCAGTCGCTGCTCAGCGTCAATCAGACGCTCGGCTCGTTCGCTACCTTTCTGATCCTGAGCTTCTTCGGCGCGGTCGCGCTCATCATCGCGTCCGGCGTGTGGCTTTCGCGCGCGGCGATCGGGCCGATCAATGAGATCTCGCAGTCCGTCCAGGAGATCGGCGGCACGGATCTGGCCAAGCGCTTGAACTGGCAAGGCCGGCGCGACGAGTTGGGCCGGCTTGCGCAGCAGTTCGACGACATGCTCGCGCGCCTCGAAGCCGCGTTCGCACGCGAGCGGCGTTTCATCTCGGACGCCTCGCACGAGCTCAAGACGCCGCTGACCGTCATCAACGCCAACGCGCAGATGCTCGAGCGTTGGGGCGATCGCGACGAGCAGGTGCGCCGAGATGCGCTCGCCGCCATCCGCAGCGAGAGCACGCAGATGGCGCGCGTCATCAATGCGATGCTGACGCTGGCCAAGACCGATACCGGTACGACGCTGGCCGTCGAACCCCTGAACTTGCGCGCGATCGTCAACGACGTGGCCGCGTCCCTGCGTCAGCGCGCGGCGGAAAAAGGCTTGACGCTCGACACTAAGTACGACGGCGACGCCTACGTGCTGGGCGAGCCGGGGCTGCTGCGCCAGCTGGTGTTGAATCTCACCGAGAACGCGATCAAGTTCACCAGCGCCGGCGGCGTGACGATTTCGACGGGCGCCGAGAACTCGCACGCGCGCATCGACGTCGCGGACACGGGCCCTGGCATCCCCGCCGATTCTCTGCCGCACATCTTCGAGCGCTTCTATCGCGCCGACCCGGCCCATTCGCGATCGGTCGAGGGCACCGGACTCGGGCTTGCGGTGGTGCGCAGCATCGTGCGCGCCCACGGCGGCGATATCGCGGTCGCGAGCACCATCGGCTCGGGTACGACGATCTCGGTCACGCTGCCGGCGCTGACGCTCGCCGGGGACGGCGATGCGTGATGGGCCTGCGCCAGCCTCTCACGGTGCCCTCACGGCCGGTTCACGCCGGTCTCATGCGCTGCGGCCCGCCTGACGGTAAGGTCAAGGGTGGAGGCACCCGCTTTTTCAGCTCGACCATCATGAGACGCATCAATTTCGCCGCCATCGCGCTGGGCGCGTTGGCCGCACCGCTGTTCATCGTCTTGTCGGCCAAGGCCGACCTGGCGCAGCTCAACGACGGCGCGCCGGTCACGGTGATCAAGTCGACCGGCGGCAAGATCACGATCCACTCTGGCGAGCCCGACGGGCTGGTCCGCGTGCCCGGCAACACGCCCGGCGTGCAGATGAACCGTTTCAACGTCAACCCGCAAACGATGGGAACGTTTTGCGTGCCGCGTCCGCAGGCGTTCAATCCGCGCCATGGCTCGCGCACGTTCGAGCAACAGTCCGGCGGCTGCACGCCGCGCGCGCTGCCCTTGCGCGAGGGTCCGCACGGCGTCTCGATCACCAACCCAGGCAGCGATCTCGAGGTCGGCGTGCCCAATCGGATGGAGCTCATGTACGTGCAGGCCGGCGCGAGCCCGGTGCTGATGGAGCGTACGCGCGGACCGTACATCATCATCGGTGAGAACGACGTGACGTTGCGCTCGGTGGCGGGCATGGGCTGGGTGCAGACACAGGGCAACGTCGAGGTGCGCAATCCGCAGGGCAACATCGGCGTCGTCACCGGCGCCGGGCGCATAGCGATCTGGTCCGGGCCCCAGCTGGAGCGCGCCCAGTTCTTCTCGCAAAGCGGCGATATCGAATGGACGGTCAGCGGCGTCAGCACTGGCCCGTATCGCGTGAATCTGGGCTCGGGCTCGGCGCGCATCCACGTGTGCGGCGGCTTCGGCGCAAGCATCGTCGCGACGAGTTTGGGAGGCACGGTCGTGAACATGCTCGATCCTTCGGTAGCAAACGTCAGCTTTTCAGGCCCGCATGGCCTCTCGGAGACGGTCGGCGGCGGCGGCGCGCAGGTCATCGTCAATAGCCGCGAAGGTAACATCACGATCGCACCGTGCCCCTAGGAGCGCTGGGATTGGCCGGTTGAGCGGCGAACCGGAGCGTCGTGCTCCGCATCATCGGCGCGGCCCTGGCCATCGCGATCATCGGCATCGTCGCCCTCACGTCGCTCGGCCCGCTTCCCGCCGCCGGCGATGGGGCGGCGCCGTCCTTCGTGCCGCAGCTAGCGCCGACGCCTTCGAGTCCGACGCCTGTTCAGACCGCATTGCCCAATCCGATCTCGCGTCCGGATGACGCGCACGGCATCACCCAAACTACTGCGCCCTTCGCAAGCCCAACAGGCTTCTCGCCGGCGCCTGTGCCGCCGGCGCTCTGGCTCTCGGGTTCCAGCTCGTTCACCGTGCCCTGCGATCTGCACGGAGACCGCATCTTCGTCAGCGTGGTGGTCGACGGGAAGCCCGAGACGTTCTTGCTCGACTCATCCGCGCCGTTCTCGACGATCGATCCGGCCGCGGCGCCGTCCAAAGACGTGCCGATCAACCTGAGCACGCTGCAGATCGGCGAGTTGCGTTTCAATAGGCTCAGAGCCGGCGTAACGCGCGTCTCCGCGGGCTCTCTTATGTATCTCGGCAAAGCGGCGGACGGGGTGCTCGGGCAGGAGCTATTTTCGCGCTACGCGGTGCGCATCGACTATCGGCCCTGTTCCATCACCGTCTTGCGCGACGCCCAGGCCGCTGCTGGCGCGAGCCCGCCGTCAAACGCCCGCACCTTTCCGCTGCGGATGGTCAAAGGGCAACCCCAGATGGACGTGCGCTTCAACGGCGGCGCAAGCGCCGCACTGGTCGCCGACACCGGCTCAGACGCCGAAGCGGACGTTTCGTCGGACTTCGTCGAGTCGAACAAGCTCGTATTCGTGGCTTCGGTCCCGGAGTTGCGACGTTGGCTGCCGAGCGGCCAGCTGTCCGGCGTGACGGGGCGCGCGGCATCGCTCTCGCTCGGTATGATCGTGCTCGACCGCCCGCTGGTGGGCGTCTTCGCCGCAGACAACCGCACGGCGGCGACCGGGTATCTGGGCAACGGGTTTCTGGACGATTTCAGCCTGTTGTTCGACGAGCCGGTCGGGCAACTCACGCTGACCCCCGTGCCGGATGCGCGCCGCTTCACATACGATCGCAGCGGCGCGTGGCTCATCTTGCGCGGCGGCGCGGTGACGGTCAAGAGCGTTCTGCCAGAATCTCCGGCAGGCCAGATCGCGTTGCAGCCCGGCGATCGGATCGTGGCGGTGAACGGCCAGGCTGCTGCTGATCTCGATGTCGTGCGCGCGTTGCTCGCGGGTCCGGCGGGGACGACGGTTGTGCTGACCTACGAGCGAGGCGGCAAGCAGCACAGCGGCTCGATCGAACTGAAGACGCTGCTGTGACGATACGCATCCGCGATCTCTCGCACATCGCGATCGATCCTGTGGAGTTCCCCAGCGCCGGCGGCACCGTGCGCGGTCTGTTCTATCACAGCGGCCGGCCGGCGACGTGCGTCGTGCTCTGCCACGGCTACTCGGCGGGCAAGCACAACGTCGATCTGCTCGCGTATCACCTCGCGGCGCAGGGCTACATCGCGCTCGCATTCGACTTCCTCGGCCATAAGCTCGGCGCGAGCTCGCGGCCGCTTGCGCACGCAGACGACTTGGTCGCCAACGCGCTCGACGCGATCGCGTTCGCGCGCGCGCACCCGCTCGTTCGCCGCATCGTCATCGGCGGCCACAGCATGGGAGCGGCGACCGCGATCGGCGCCGCGCTCCAGGACCGTGCGGTCGAGGGAGTCATCGCGATCAGCACCGCCCGGCACCGCGAACGCAAGCTCGAGGGCGACGGATTGGTGAGCGGACTGCTCAACCGGCGCGCGTACGTCGATGGCGTCGGGCCCGTGGAGATCAGCGCGGCGATGGACGCGTTCACTGCACAGATCGGCGAGCTCTCGCCGCGTCCGATCCTGTTCGTTGCCGGTTCAAAGGACGCGCTCGTCGCGCCGTCAGCAGTCAGGCAGCTCTACGACGAAGCGCGCGACCCAAAGACCTACGAGTTGATCGAGGCCAACCACACCGATTGCGCCGAGCGCGCGCGTTTCGTCGTGACAAGATGGCTCCAGGCGACCGGCTTCGAATACGCCATTACTTCAGCATCTTCGGGGGATGAAGCATGAACAAGTTCGCGCCGTTCTTTTTCGCAGCGCTGTGCGCCGCGGTGCTGGCGCTTGCCGCCGGCGGCACGTCGTCGCGCGCGGCAAACCCGCCCGCTCCGACGCCGGTCGTTTCGGTGACGACGCTGCCGGCGCTGCCGTCGCCCGGTGTCGCGACGGCGCACCCAGTCACGCCGTCGGCGGCCGTGCCTCCCACGCCGGCTCCGGTCATGGGGTCGCCGGCCTCTCATCCGACGACGGCGCAGACTCCCGCGCTGCCGCCGCCGGGCACGTTCATCCTCATCGATGGCGCGGTCGCGAAACCGGCATATATCACGCTCGATCAGCTCCAGCATATGCGGTCCACGTCGCTCACGCTGCGCATGTCAGGCCACGGCGTCTTGACCGTGACCGGCGCGCCGCTCGCCGCCGTCATCGATCTCGCGCAGCCGAACGTGACCGGTGGCCCCGGCTCCTCGCCGAGCGCCTATGCGCTTATCTCAGGAGTGTCCGGGCAGTTCGCGATCGTCGCATTCCCCGAATTCGAAAAGGACTTCGAAGGCAAGACCGTGTTGCTCGCATATCTGGTCAACGGAAAGCCCGTAAAAGCGGGTGCCGCGACGCTCGTGGTGCAAGGCGACGCGAAGAGCGGACGATTGATCGAGGGCGTGACCCACATCGCGATAGTCCAGCCCAGTCCAAGCCCCTAGCGCCCCGCCTTCAGGTGTGGTGAGGACCGACTATGCCTTTGGCGATGAGGAACATCTTCGTGTTGATGACCAGAAATCGCCACGCCTGGAAGGGCCAGAACTGCCGCCAGAAACGTCCCATCTCCGGACCTCCTATTCGGGAATGAGCTGCCAGCCCGGCTTGGCCTGCAGCTTCCACAAGAACGCGGAGTGCAGGGCCCGTTTGGTCCACGCGCCGGCGAGGCCGACGTCGAGGTCGCACAACGATAGGTCGCGGCCGCGGTCGGGATAGCGCTGATAGTCCCGCGCGACCGGCGTCATTATGATCGATGCCGCAGAACCGTTCCAGATCGAACTGCCCATCGATGCGATGCATGCGCCCGGTATCTCCGACATGCGGGCGTGATGGGTGGCCGGCTTGCCGGCGACCTGGTCGGCGATGTTCTCTGCCACCGTGCGCCCCATGATGCCGGACACCATCCCGGTGCGTGGCGGCGTAGCGGTGATGGCCAGCCCGCTGGACGCTTTCTTTCCTTTCGACATCGGGTGGGGCGGTGCGAACGCGATGCCGGCGGCGTACACGTTGTCGTAGTGCGGTGACACGTATGTCGCCGGCCAGTCCTCGGCGCGATAGTCGGCATATTGGCGAGGCGTGTAGTCGGCGTCCACGCGCATGAAGCCGTTGGGCAGGGTCATCTTCTCGCTGATATCGCTGCCGTCTCCCGCGACGTACTTGACCGGGATGCCTCGGAACTGCGGAATCAACATCGCCAGATCGTACTCGATCGTGCCCGGATCTTCGCCGATCTGCTCGTAGTGCAACACGCCGGGGTCGACCTTGGTGACGCCCGCCGCCACCTTTGCGGTGATGCGCGATTCATCGAGCAGCATGCGCACGAGGCTGGCGCCGGTCACCAGGATTCCGCGCTTGACCGCTTCGATGCCGTCGACGCCGAAGTCCCCAGGTTCCGGCTCGTTGGTGATCCAGACGAGTTCGGCATTGTCGCGCAGTCCGCGCGCGCGCAGGTCCGCGTCGACGTTCATGAGGTACTCGAACGCCGCGCCCTCGCAGGTCGCCGCAGGATGGCCGACGCCGACCACGATGCGCCGGCGCTTGCCGGCTTTGAGATCGCGCACGATCGCGAGGTACTTGTCGCGCGCCTCGATCGCGTGCTCGACCGAGCACACGCTCGTCGTATTGCCGGTCGCCGGGCCGAGGCCGGGCGTGCCTTCGAAGTTCAGATACGGTCCGGTGGCGTTGAGCAGGAAATCGTAGCCCAGCGTGCGCTCTTCTCCGGACGCAGTCGTGACAAGGACTTGCCGGTCGTCCGGCTTGATCGTGGTCGCGCGACCATCGACATAAGCGCTGCCGATCTTCTCATACACCGGCGCGAGCTCGAAGTGGACCTCGTCCGGCGACATGGTGCCGGTGGCGACCCAGATCAGACTGGGAAACCATGTGAACCGGTTGCGCGGCGAGACGACGGTGACATCCGCGGTGTTGCGCACCAGCGTTGAGAGATGCAAGGCGGCCGTGTGTCCGGCGAAGCCGGCTCCGAGGATCAAGATGCGGGGTTTCATTATGACACCTTTGTCGGCTGACGAGGCAGCCATGACAACCGTACATCGCACCAAGGAGCAATCGTGAGAAGAAATCGTGAAGACATGGGACCAGCACCGGGATTGCCCGGCCCTTCCAGCGTATGCTATACTACCGCTTCGGACCCCGTGGGGATGTAGCTCAGCTGGTAGAGCACTTGCTTCGCATGTAAGGGGTCAGGGGTTCGAGTCCCCTCATCTCCACCACCCCTATCCTTCTAGTTGTCGGGGTCGTTGAACTTGATCCACCAATGCGTCCCGTCGCAGAACGGCTTGTTCTTCGAATGGCCGCACCGGCACAGCGCGTAGTGCTCGCGATTGGCGCCTTCGTTCAGCAGCTCGCCGTCGAGCTCGATGCCGCCGCGGACGTAATAGCTGGCGTTGTTCGCGACGTAGATCTCAGGCTCGCGCTCTTCGCCCTGGTAGAGCCTCCCATCGCGGACGAAGCCCAAGGCGCCTGACGGACACTGCCGCACGATGCGCTCGATCGTGTCGGCGTCCGCTCCTCCGGCGGTCACGAACGGATCGCCTGAGTGGTGAAACACCTCGGGCAAACGGTCAGTGCAATTCCCGAAGTGGCAACACGTGCCGCGGTTGTCGCGCACCGTGATGCCGTTGCCCTCGTAGCTGTCCAGGCGGTCCTGCGCCCGGTCAGCTGATTTCGCGCTCGCGAAACTGTTACGCGCATGCGTGCCGTCGCAATACGGCTTGAGATTCGAGCCGCCGCAGCGGCACAGCGCCACGATCGGCCGGGTCGCCAAAGTTTCCCCTGTAGAATTAGTGAGCTTGCGCAGGTTGCGGACGATCAGTGGACCGTTCAGCTCGGGGCGAATGGTGGTGCGGGCGTTGCGCTCGGCGGCATTGTCGCGGATCGTCTGGGCGAACTTCTCCGGGATGAAGGGCGTCAGATGCTCGGCCACCGATTCGAGCGCGGCCGCCGCTTCTTGGACCTCGGGAGGCATCGCCGCGTCGTCCGACAGCTGCGTCAAGCGCGATGCGAGATCGTAGAGGCGTTCGAGGAAGTAGACCCATGCCGATTGGCGATGCGCGAGCAGATGGACGCTGCGGTTGAACCCGAATCCCGGACCCGCCGTCTTGCCGGGATACTGAGGACCCGCAGGCGTCTTCGCGAGCGCCTCGCCAAGCGGTCGCAGCACCGACGCCATGATGCGCAGCGTGCCGCGCGCGAGCAGCCGGAATTGCTCTTCCGTCTCGCCTTCGTGCGCGAAGAACCGCAAGAGCATCATGAGCATCAGGTCATACGTCCCGTTGAACAGCTCTGCGAGCTCTTGAGCGTTCGCATCGGTGATGCGGTTCGAGCCTGGAGCGTCGGCGTAGCCGCGGGTCGCCGGATTGCTGATCAGCGGGCGAACCGGATCGAAGACCCTGCCGTCGGCTTGCGCACGCGCGCACAGCTCCTCGTACTCCTTGCGGATCGAGTCGAAGACCACGAAGTGCGCGTCCGGATGTTCGCTGGTGGGCGACTCTCCCTGCTCGATGATCATATCGATCGCGCGGACGGCCGAGGCGGCATCCGTCACCTCGACCAGCTCACCGGGCAGGTCGAGATACTTGGGATTGGCTTGGGCTTCCGGAGGTCCGATGAACAGCCGATCCTCCGGAATGCAGCGGAACGCGCTCTCTATCTTATGATAGAACTCGCCGACCGTCCGGAAGTCGATGTCGAAGGGCTCGAGCGCGTTCTGCACCCGGATGGCTTCGACCCGGTCGTGATCGATCGCCACGCGGGCGCGGATCTGATCGTAGAAGGCGGCGCGATCATCCGGTAGCACGCCCTTCTCCGGCAGCTCGTAGCACACGAGCCTCTCGATCAAGGCTTTGGAGAACGGCTCAAGCGTCAGCGCGATGCCGAACGGATAGGTCGTGGCCGGCATCGGGAAGTTCGAGCGCGCGAAGTGCGGCGCGCCACCGACCGCAGTCATGATGTTCGAGACCTGTGCGAGGTGGAGCATCTCCTCGACGGCGACGCCGGCGAGTTTCCGCTTCCACGTGCGCACGATCTCGAGCTCGTCCGGCCTGAGGCCGCCTTCGTCGATGTGGTTCTTCAATGAGTAGCCGGCGTAGAGATACACGCAGGCGAGGTCGTGCTCGAGTTCGGACGCCCTGGTGAGCAGGTAGAGCAGCTCTTCGCGCGTCTCGACCGGTGAGACTTGCGCGGCCGTATCGGTCGACATTGAAGTAGAGGCGATTATAGACCAAGGAGTCCTTGGAGTCAACCCGGGCGAAAGCGCAGGCATGAAGGACAAGCGCCGACGCTGCCGCTGGGCGAAGCCCGATGGCGCGATGCAGTGCGCTCGGTCCCGTCGTTAGGCAGTTACTGAGTTTGGAGTATTTGAAGGATCTTGTCGGCGACGTGATCGGCTGCGAGGAACTGCTGAGCCTTTAACAGCCCGTCAAGCTGCTGCATGAGGGGCGCAACTTTCGTGGGGCCGTTCGCCTGGACCCAGCTGGGTAGCTCTTGCTGGATCTCACGGATTTTTTGTTGGAGAGCCAGCGGCGAGAAGCTGTTCTTCGATGGCGGCAATTCCACGAGTTGCTCACCGCCGAGGAATTTGCGGTAGGCCGAGATCGCTTCTGCGTTTTCGGTCGCCACGCGGAAGAAATTGTTCGCATTGGCCTTGCCGCCGATTCCCCATGAGAAGATATTGACCAGGACGGCGCCGTGGTTGTACATCTTCCCCAAGTACGTCTCCATCGTCGGCTCGCCCGGCATACCGGTCGGTACGACGTTTGTGCCTTCCGCCGAGATCCAGGCTGGATTCCCATGCGCGGCGACCTCGCTGTAAATCAGTTCAAACGTGCCGGGCTCAGGATACGTGCTAAAGCCGGGGAGATAATGCTCGCCAAACGCGACGGAAGGCGGCGCGAAGTGCGTCATCTTGTCATACGAGATGCTTCCGCTCTCGCCAGGCGCAGGAGTCTCGGCCGTCACGGCGATCTGCGAATAGATCTTGTCGGCCGGTATGCCGGCGCGAGCCAGCTGCTGGGCCCAAAGCTCGATGTAGCCCTGAACGACCTTGCTGATCTCGGCATCTGGATCGGCAGGCTGATGGCCGGAACTGAACCCCCCGTTGGTCAACGCGCAGTACCCGAGATACCTCCCAGTATCGAAGTCTTGCCCGATCTGCGTTTCCCAGCCCGCGATGACGCCGGCAAAAAGTCGCTCTCTGTGGTCCCGGCGTAGACTGTCGAGCTGGGTCTTGATCTGCGCACCGATGAACTGCGCTCGCGCTCTAGCCGCGGCTTCGACCGCGGGGCTATTGAGACATAGCTGCGGGGCGATCTTTGTCGGCGCGGGTCCCCAGTCCAGCCGCCTTCCCGTGTTCGGCGTGCCGTTCCAATCAAGCCACTCAAGATTGGCGGATCGGTCGAGCGCTGAGCCTCTCGGCCAGAACATCGAATCATCGATGTGGAAAGCGACCGCTACGTTGTCGGCTCTTGCTACACTGAACGACGTCTCGATGAGCTGGCGTATCGCGCCGTCCGATTGGTCCAAAGTGAGCGGTCCGACCGCGAAACCGAGCTTGTCGACATCGCCGCCAGTTGTGCCGATCGCGCTGATGATGTCGTGGACGGTTTCCGAGATCACCGGAGCGGGCGGCAGGGGAGCCTGGCTTGGGCCGCCGTACGTGAAAAGCTGAAACACGAGATAGCGCGTCGGTGCCGAGTGCGACACAGCGGCGTGCACGCTGCCGGGCAGACCGAAACACGTGATGAGCGCGCAGCCGAGCGCGGCGGCCCCTTTCGGGATCGAGTGCAAAGCAAGCCTCACAATCCCCCAAGCCGACAGGAAGACACCGCAGAGGCGCTGTTCGTTCACGCCTTAGTGGATCCGGCGTGCTACGCGCCGCACGTGGGCCTGGTCCGCGGAGCGTAGGATTCCGAATTTGCTTCCAACAACACGTGAGACGGTAGAAAGAGGTTTGCGATGGGCAACTTACTCTGGACGATCATCGTTGTTCTCTTCGTCTTGTGGCTGTTGGGTTTTCTTCTGCATTTCGGCGGAGGCTTGATCCACCTCTTGCTGGTGATCGCGGTTATCGTTCTGATCATCAATCTGGTCTCGGGCCGAAAAACAGTGTGACATGGCGCCGCGACGTCAGTTCTGCGGTGGTCGCGGCCGCTTAAGTATCGCGCTCTGGTCGCTGGCGCTGCTGCTTGCGCCGTCCGCGGGCCTCGGGCGGACTTTGCCGCCGGCGTGGATCGCGTTCACCAACGCATGGGCTAGCGTCAAAGGATATAGCGCGACAGACACGGTCTACGAGCGGAAGGGGACCGTGATCCAAAACATGTTCTTTACCTACACCTTTACGAAGCCTTCGAGTGCGACGATGACCGTTATCCGGGGCCCTAATGCCGGCGGCACGCTCGTGTGGAGCGGCGGAAGCACAGTGGTAGCCCATATGGGTACCGGTCTCACGGCGATGTTCAAACGGACATTCCCGCTTCACGATCCTCAGGTGACGACGATCCGCGGTGCGTCGATCGATCAGTTGAGCTTCAGCGCCATCCTCGCCCACGGGCTGCGGACGGCAGGGCCGATCACTCAGAAGCCTGGACCGACGATCAGCGGCATCGCGACGGACACGGTCACGCTGATCCCGTCGCAATCGGCCAACGACACCGGACTGACGCGTGAAGTCGTCGAGATCTCGAGGACCACGCATTTCCCCGTGGCCGTGCTCGGCTACGCCGGCCAGACGCTCGTGCGCACCGTCGACTTTTCAAACGTCCAGCTCAAACGCTAGAGAACGACTCCGGGTCCGCTCAACTGCGTAGATTCAAGGTCGAGGCCGCGCCTGCATTCGTGTTGGGCGCGATCGACGTGATGCGCACGGCGATGTTGCCGCCGCTCGGCACCTGCACATTGACTGACTGTGAGAAATAACCGTTTCCGTCGGCTTGAACGGTGTTGGTATACGTGCCGAGGCCGATCCGGAGAACGCCGCCGAGCAACGCGGAACCGGTGGCTGCGATCTTGACCGTCGAGTTTGGAAGCGTCGTTCCGGAAACGGTGAACGTGCTGCCGACGGTGGAGCCGTCGGTCGGGCTCAGATTGCTAAGGTAGTTGGCCGCAGCGCCATTGGTGTTTGAGGTCGCGCTCGATGTGAACGACCATGTCCGATCAAATGCGGCCCCCGCAGCGGAGTTCCCCTTCACCTCGACCGTGTGTCTGGCTTGCGACAAATCGTAGGTAGGCGTGAACAGAAAATCATTTTGCGATACGTAGGTCGTGCTCGAGACGTCGCGACCGTCGAGCGTGAGCTTGACGGTATTCGGGTCGACCGGTTGGCTGAAACCGCCGGAGACCGCAGGGCGCGCCACCTGAACGTTCCCGCCGTTGCGCGGTTTCAGGTTCGTCAGGGTGAGCGATGCCGGAGCCTGAGCTGGCGGCGGCGCTTGACCGCTATTGATGCTCACGACTTGGCTGCTGTTGTCGTACTGAACGTTCGCGCCGAGCGCCTCAGAGATGAAACGCAGGGGGACGAGGGTGCGCGCACCGACCAGAAACGGCGCGACGTCGAGGGTTTGCGTTTGGCCATTGACGACGGCTTGCGTGCTCCCGATATGCAGTTGGATCGTGCGACCGTTGCCGGTGGCGTTGATCGTGCCGTTGTCGTAGACGACGCTTGCTCCAAGCCGTTCGAATACCCCGCGCAGTGGGACGAAAACGCGTCCGCTTCTTTCAATGGGCGGTTGGTCGAACTGCACCTGTGAGCCGTTGACAACGATTCGGACTGTATCGGTTCGAGCGGGCTGACTTGACAAAGCCAAAATTGCTGCGCACAAGAAGAAAATAAGAAATCCGCTGGAGAGGTTCTTGGTCTTCATATCACATCACACTTTCGCCATTCATTATATCACGGGATGAAGCGGTGCCGATGTACGGAAACGCTCCCTCACCTAGAGCGTGCGCGGCGACGAGACGTGTCGATGGCGGCGGGTCGAAGGCTCAAGAGATCGCCGAACTGATTCGTCGTTATCCTATAGCACTCGCAGGTGGTGGCTTCCAGGCCGGTCCTGTCGACGATCGTTATCGTCCCATGCGAATAGTGGATGAATCCCGCCTTTTGCAGGATGGCAGCCGCGACAGTCACGCCTGCACGGCGAGAGCCCAGCATGATGGCCAGGAATTCGTGAGTCAGCGGGAATTCGTTGCTGCCGACACGATCGCCGGTCATCAACAGCCAGCGCGCACACCGTTCGTAGACGCTGTGCAATCGATTGCAGGCGGCCAGTTGGCCCAGCATATTGACGTATGCTTGTAAATACCGGTTGAGAAACTCGCGGAACGATTGGCTCGTGGCGAGAAGGCTGCGAAACGTCTGCGCAGGCATCTTCCAAGCTTTGCCGGGCACCTGACAAAAGCTCTCATTCGCGCTTGTCTCGGCGCCCATGAGCAGCGGGACCGCGCTCGTGCCCTCGCGACCGATCGTGCCGATCTCGATCATCCCGCCGTCCTTCATCTGTGCGACGACTGAAAGAATCGCGCCAAGCGGAAAGTACGCTTCGGTGATGCGCTCTTCGGGCTGATAGATGGTCTGATGCACCTTCACATCGACCACCTCGCCTTCCTCGAGCGCGAGCGTCTTCTCTTTGCCTCTTAGACTCGATAGGATCGCGTTGCCGTTAAAAACATCATTCTTAAGCATTTGCCGTCCCAATGCTGCTGTGGGCTCGCAATAGTCACGCGGTTGGTGCGTTTCCGTACCGATATCCGCTTTGGCGAAGCCTATCATTGAAATACGAGCCCGGCATGGGAATCACCCCTTGTGCGGCTCGTGACGAAGTGAGCAAACATATCATGATCTGCGATCTGTGCGAGGGACGCTCTCATCGCATCATTCGCGTCAGTTCGTGGCAAGTCTGCCAGCGGTGCATCAGCGAGCAAGCGCTCGAACGCGCGCTCGTGGCAAAATCTACGCTTGCAGGTCTTGGACACGCCTTTGCCCGCTCTAAGCCCCGCGCGGAACTGACGATTGCAGTGAGAGCTGCGCACGCGCCAGCCGCATGAGAGATGTGAAATGAAGACGACCCTTAATCCGGACACCGGCCGCGGCATGCGTGCGATCGTATGTGCCGCGTTTATCACCTTGTCGCTCGCGGCAGCGGCCGCAAGCGTCGCGCGCGCGGATGCCGACCCGCCCAAGGCGTGGCAGGACGTGCGCGCCCTCGTCGTGCGTTTCAATGACGCCGAGAACTCCCAAAACACCGGGGTCCTTTCGGCCCTGATGCTGGATTCGCCCGATCTGTCCTGGTCAAGCGGTGTCGCAACCGAGCGCGGCCATATGGCCGTGAGCGCTCTGCTGCCAGACCTCTACGGAAGCACGATGACGGTCCTTCCGGACTACGGCAACCTGACGATCGACCTCCTCAGCCCGACCGAAGCCGATGTGACGATGCCGACCCAGTTCAGGTCGGAGAGCTTGCTGTCAGACGCGGTGACGACCAGTTCCATGGTCCGCGAGCGCGCCACGAAAACGCCGGATGGATGGCGTCTGGTGAGCATCGACACCCAGCCGGCGCCGCTTCGCGCACCATAGACCGAAAGGAAACCATTTGATGTACCGACGTTCCATGCTCGCATTCGTGGCGCTTGTCGTCGCCTGCGCAGCCATACAGCCGTTGCCGGCAGCCGCGGTCAACAAGATCTGGTCCGGCTACGTCGTCCACGTGTCGACGAACAACATCAAGGTCATCAACTCCGAGGGCACACAGACCCAGAGCTTCCTCATCCTGCCGGAGTTCAAGAACGTCTTCTCCGCGGATGGCAAGACGACGTACCAGATGGCGCAGATCAAACGTAACATGTTGGTCAAGATCTACTACGATCGGAATCTCGTCGGCCAAACGCACGCCGACACGATTTATGTGCTGAATGCCGCCGGCCAGGTGCAGCACACGAACTAGGCCGTTCTTATCGACTAAGGAGTTTATCATGGGTATTATCGCTTGGATAGTCGTTGGCATCATCGCCGGGTGGCTGGCGAAGTTCGTCGTGCCGGGCACGGGGCCGGGCGGCGTGCTGGGTGATCTCATCATCGGGGTCATCGGTGCGATTCTCGGCGGCTGGATCTGGAACTACTTCGGCCACGTCGGCGCGACGGGGATCAACATCCCGAGTCTCGTCGTGGCCTTCATCGGAAGCATCATCCTCCTGTTCATCGTGCGAGCGATGACTCGTAGCACCGCCCGGGCCTAAGGAGACCCTCATAACATCGTCGTTTGGCAAATCGTCCAAGGCGTTCATCCTGCTGGCCTTGGTTCTGTCGATGTTCGCCGGAATGATTGCGCCGACGCGAGCGGACACCGCGGCGACCACGCGCAACATCATCCTCGGCGCGGTCGCCGTGGCCGCGGGCTTCATCCTCTACAACAACTACGAGCACAAACTGGCCGCAGCAAATACGGCGGCACAGCAGGCCAACACCGTGGTCGGGTATACAGCAGATGGCGGCGTCATCTACGGTGACGGCCGCATCGTGTATCCCAACAGCGGCGGCGTCGTCACCTACTTGAGCAACAATGGATCGCAGCCGTGCGCCTTCAACGGCGCCGGTCCTCGCTGTGCGACGACCCACTTGTCTGCGTATTTCCCGCATGGCTACCAGCCCGCGTGCTGGCCCCCGGGGCATTGCAAACAGTATTGGAAACAGAATAAGGGCAACGAGGGCGATAGCAACCAGAGCCACGGTAGTCAAGGAAACGGAAGCCAAGGCCACGGCGACCAGGGCAAGGGCGGCTAGAACTCAGAATCGGGGATCAACGGCAATGATGAGCATCCGACCAACCCTCTTCTTCGGCTCTCTCGTGATCGCAAGCATGTTCTCGTTGCTGCGCTGCGGCGGCAGCTCGCTGCCGCTCTGCAACACCGGCACGGCCGTGCAATTGGCAAGCCCGACTCAGGGTCAAGGCGGCGTTTCGACCTCGATCGGCCGAATCGTCATCGTCGCGGACGGTAACGCCAACGCTCTTTACAACAGCTACGGCCAATGGACCATCACGCTCGCCGATAACACCGGGCAAACATGGAGCGGCGGAGGCCTCGGACTTGTGCCGGATCCAGGCGGACCCCACCCCTATGCTGCGGATTTCTTCTACGCTTCGTCGATTCCGAGTCTCATCCAAGGCCGAACGTACACGGCCGCCCTTGGGCAGCCAAGCGGTGCTTGTCAGTCGGTCTCGGTCGGATCCTTTTCGACGTAAGATGGAGCGCGCAGCCTTGCGTCTGAACTGGCACGGGATCCGGAACGGCGTAATCTGGTGCGCGGCGTTCTGTGTGGCCGCGACCGCCAATGCCCACGCGAGCAGCCCAAGCGCTACGCCGAGCGGAGCGGTTCCCGCGTTGGTGCTGCGGGCCGCTGCGGTCTACACGACCAATGTGCGCGGCATCATCGGGATGCAGCGACATTTCTCCACGGTGCTGCATGCCGGCCCCGTCCACCATACCGAGGAGAGCGATAGCGGTATCCTGCTCAATAACGGGTCATTCGCAAGCGCCAAGTACTACAGGATCAGCGACGACGGAAAAGCGTTTAGCGCCCAGCAGATCGCTCAGCGCGACGCGCAGACAAACCAGGACTGGACCGTCGGAAAAATCTTTTTCAAAGAGCCGTATGATCCGCGCTTCACAGCCGACTATACCTTCGAGCCCCCGCAAGCTTGCGCGGCCTGCCCCCCGGGGACTGTCGCGGTGATCTTCGGCAGCTCGGTGAAAGACACGCAGCATGGCAGCGGCACCTTGTGGATCGAGCAGGCGAGCGGGCGCGTCGACAAGCTGACGTACATCCCGAATGTCCTGCCGCCGCATGCCACCTTCGGCAGCGTGACGGAGACGAGCGGTTGGGCCATGCCGAACGTATGGTACGTGACGCGCATTGACGGCTCGTATCGCGGCAAGGCTTTTGTATTGAGCGGAACGGGCACGTTTACGGGCGTCTTCGACCACTTCAGGCGTTTTTCGACGGTGGCTCAAGGTCAGGCCGCGCTTCAGACTGGCACTATTTGACTCTCTCCGTATCGTGAAACGCGCAGTCGAGCAGATGATCGTTGACTAGGCCCACGGCTTGCATGAACGCATAGCAGATCGTGGGACCGACGAAGCGGAAGCCGCGCTTACGGAGATCCGCGCTCAACGCCTCAGCCCGTTTGGTCGATGCGGGGACAGCCGACATCCGCCGGCGCTTATCATCGATCGGCTTCCCGTCTACGAAGCGCCACACATACGTGTCGAAGCTCCCGAACTCGCGGGCAACGGTCAGAAACGCTTTGGCATTGGAAACAGTTGACTCGATCTTCAAGCGGTTGCGCACGATGCCCGGGTCCGCCATGAGCTTCTCGATGTGCGCCGGCGTGAAGCGCGCTACTCGCGCGGGATCGAATCCGGCGAACGCTTTGCGATAGCTCGCGCGTTTGCGCAGAATCGTGTCCCAGCTCAAGCCCGCTTGGGCGCCTTCCAACACGAGCATTTCGAAGAGCCTGCGATCATCGTGGACCGGGATGCCCCACTCTTCGTCGTGATAACTGAGCTCGGGTTCGGCCCGAGCCCACGGGCAACGACGAAGGGGCGAGCGGCCCTTAGTTATTGCTGACGCCTGCCGTCGCGCCCGAGTGCAATCCGAGGATGTTCCCTTCCGAGTCTTTGATCATCGCCCACCCGCCCCACGCTTCCGTCCGCGGGGGATCCTCGAACTCGACGCCCGCTTTCGAAAGCTTGTCGTGGACCTTGTAGACGTCGTCCACTTCCAGCACGACGCCGGTAGAACCGGGCTTGCCTCGCTCGGTGTCCGTCGATAGCGTGAACGCGGTGATCGCACCGGGCGGCGCCACGGTCACCCAGCGCATCCCTTCGCCCATCGGCTCATCCATGGTCTTTTCCCAACCGAGTTTCTTGGTGTAGAAGTCGATCGCGCGATCGAGGTCGTTGACGAAGACCGTCACTACGGCGATATGCATGGCCCCGAACCTTTCTTGCCCGTGAGGGACGCGAGCAATGCCACGCGCGACGTGAGAGCTCCTGCTCGCTACGATCCTGACTTCTGTCCCCAAACCGACGCCGGGATGGGCTGGTTGAGCGAGTAGTCGCCGTAGTGCCCAACCGCGTGCCCGGCGAACGACGGGAACGAAAGATCGAGGGTCTCGGTCTTCGGCATGAGATATTGGCCGGCCATGGCGTTCTCGATCGTCATGTCGATCGTCGAGCCGTTATGGTAGAACCAGCGCGCCCGTATCGGAGCCAACGTGTCTTTGGCGACGTCGATCAAGATGTGGTCCACGGTGCTGCTACTGTTCTTCGGAGCGCCTTTGAGCTCGTAGTAGCCGGCTGATGGGTCCGGCGGGACGAGCGTGATATCGTACGTGTTGGGCCACGTCTCGGCGGTGCCGAGCGACGCCGTCATCTGCTGGAATGCTTTGGCGGCCGCGGGCACCGATCTCATGTTCAACGCCTGCTTGTCGGGGCGCTCGAAGTAGCGCGTGCCATCGAGCTGCATAGAGACGCCGAGCGGGCGGTGCATCTTGACGTCGAAATGAACGGGGACCGAATACGAATCGAGGCCCTTTCGCGCCGCGACCATGCGGGAGAGGATGTCGGCCGCGGTCGGCGCCGCGGAGGCGGTCGGGCCTGGGCTTGGCGACGCGCCGACCATCATCAGAGCGACCAGCGCAAGGCCCCAGATCCGCGAAGCCTTCCCCCTCACAGCGAGTACACCGTCGGATTCTGCGCGTCGTTATAACCTAGATCGAAGGCCGCCTGCAGATCCGCCGCGTCGTTGAAACCCATAGCGGTCAGCTTCATCACCGTGGCAGGACGGATGATGCGCAGCTTGATCGGCTCCCAATCGGTGGCACGGATCGAGTCCAGGAACGCGACCGTCTGCGCGCTCAGCCCGCGGTAGTCGCGGTAGCGCGAGAGCAGATTCTTCGCAAGCGCGAGCCGCAGGTCGTCTTCGAGCAGCTCGCGCTGGATGACCGCGAACGACGCTTCCAACAGGCCCGGCATTGTCGTCGGCTGTTTTTCTCTGCCTTCATCCGGCGACGAGGCGATGAGCACCGTGATGTCGGTCGCGCCGGCGATCGCTGCGGTGCTGACGGGCGTGTTGTTCGCGACGCCGCCATCCACGTACAGATCGGCGGCTCCGGTCTCAGTCACCGGCACTTCGACCGGTTGGAAAACACCGGGCACGGCGGCGGAAGCGAGCACGGCCTTGACCAGATTGTCTTGTGTCAGGCGGAAGCGTCTGTTGCTGGGTTGCGCCACCGTGTCATCACTGCCCTCGGCGCTGACCTTCAGGCGAGCGTTGAAATGCTGGGTCTGAGCGTCTGCTTTCGGCCCGACGAAATGATAGAACGCATCGGAGCTGAAACGCGTCATGTTGGTGGCCGTGATCACGAGACCCGTCTTCATCTCGGTCAGCGTGAAGGGATACTTCTTGACCAGGCCGTTGATGCCGTCGCTGCTGACCACGCCCATGACCTTGGCGAGATCTTCCTTCGAGCCCATGGCTTTGAGCTCTCGGTTCGCCCGGCTCAAGTACTTCAGCTTTGCGGGGAAACCGTGCTCGGACGATTCGCGGAACGCCTCGCCCGCATCCATCGCGTGCTGCGCGGGCGGCACGAGCTGCAAGACGTTGGCCTGCGGCATCGAGAGCCACAACTGTTCGGCCTGGGAGATCGACTCGGCGGTGGCTCGCGCGGCGAACGCCGAGTTGATGGCGCCGGCGGATGTTCCGCAGATCACGTCGTACGGGATCCCCTGCGTGTCAATATCCTTATAAAGCCACTTGAGCGCGCCGGCCTCGTACGCGCCCCGCGCCCCGGCTCCGCTGAGCACCAGCGCCCGCGTAGGCAGCTTCGGTTTGAGCGGCGGGGGCAACGGATACCATGGCGGCAGCGCGGCTTCGGCGCGGGCTGCGCCGGCAGTGGCGCCTGCAGCGCCGAGCGCGGCGAGAAATCCTGATCGCGACAGTTTCATAACGAACTGCGGCTCCTGTTGAAACAAGTGAGAAGTGAAGGATACGCGAGCCGCTCGAGCAACGCCTGTGGCCTGCCGCTTCCCGCTACTTCCGATTACGCCGAGAACACTTCGGGGTTCTGCGCGTCCTGGTAACCGGCATCGATCGCGGCCGCGATACCATCGGCGTTGTCAAAGCCCATCGTGGTCACGTCCAGCGTCTGCGCCGGCCGGATGACGCGCATGCGGATAGGCTCCCAATGATCGAGATGCAAGGCGTTGACGAAGTCAGCCACGTCAGGGCTAAGGCCTTCGACCTCTCGATGGCGCGACAAGAGGTTGCGCGTGAACACCAGACGGACATCGCTTTCGAGGATCTGGCGCTGCATCAGATTGAGACACGCCTGCAGCAGGTCGGGCAGCGTGTCCGGCGGCGGCGGCACGATCTCGTCCGGCGCGTTGACCATCACCACGGTGACGTCGGTCGCCCCCGCGTCCACCGCGACGCCGACCGGCACGTTGTTGGCCACGCCGCCGTCGACGTAGGCGTTCACCGCGCCGGTCTCGTCGTGTTGGACGCTCACCGGCTGGAAGACGCCCGGCACGGAGGCCGAGGCGAGCACCGCGTCCATGAAATTGTCGGACGAGAGCCGGTACCGGTGCAGGTAGCTGTCGCGCGGCGTCTGCACGTCGGCGTCTTCGATGATCTGCTTGGCTGCGAGGAGCCGAGCTGCGTTCAAGAACTTCTGCTGCATCGCCGGGCCGAACGGGCCGTTGAAGTTGTAGAACGTGTCGGAGCCGAGCACGGTGATGTTGGTCGCCGTGATGACGAGGCTGAGCTTGAGCTCATCGAGTGTCATGGCGTACTTGCGCACGAGTCCCTGAATCTTGTCGTCGTTGACCGCGCCCATGACGTAGACCAGCTCTTTGGGCGGCCCCATGGCGTGGAACGACTGGTTGGCGCGCGCGAGATAGGACAGCTTCGCAGGATAGCCGTGGTGCGACGATTGCATGAGGTAGTCGACGGCGGTGATGCCGTCTTGCACCTGCGGCTCGAACACCAGGACCTTCTCGTTCGGCAGATCGCGCCAGAACGTCTCGGCTTGCGCGATCGACGCTTGGCTGCCGCGCGCGGCGAACGCCGCGTTGATCGCGCCTGCAGATGTGCCGCAGACGAGATCGAATGGCGGGCCGTCTTTGTCGGCGTCTCTGAACAGGTACTTCAGAACGCCCGCTTCATAGGCGCCGCGCGCGCCACCGCCGCTGAGCACGAGCGCACGCCGTCCGACTCGCTGCTTGGGCGACTTGAGCGGAGGCGGCAGCGGATCCCACGGCGGCTTTGCCGCTTCGGCCTGCGTGGCGACGCCCATGCCGGCCGCAGCGGCGAGCACGCTCAAGAAACCGGCTCGAGAAACGCTCATACGAATAGATCTCCCTCTATGGAGAGCCACCTTTGTCGTCCGCGTCCGGCATTACTACCATGCGCACAACGGCGTCCCGGCGGCGGCGGGTACGCGACAGTCTGCGACGCAACTCCGTCCTCACTCGTCATGTTACATCTTTCACCTGTCAAGTCCAAAGGAGATCGGTCATGGCTCTAGCGGCTGAGGTCGTCGGCACGATCGCTGACCATTGGTGGGTGCTGCTGATCCGCGGCATCGTCGGCATCATTTTCGGAGCGTTGTTCATCTTCTATCCGGGCATCACGCTCGTGGCGCTGCTGTATCTGTTCGGCGCGTATGCGCTGGTCGACGGCGTGTTCGCGCTCATCCAAGCCTTTCGACTGGGCGTCCACAGCGATCGCTGGTGGCCGCTGATCTTCGAAGCGATCGTCGGCGTCGCGGTCGGCATCGTGTTCTTCCGGTTCACCGGCCTGAGCGCGGTGGTGGTCGCATTCGTGATCGCGGTGTGGGCGATCACGACCGGCATCTTCGAACTCGTCGCAGCGTTCCGCTTCGGCGGCAGCGGCGGCGCGCCGTGGCTGCTCGGCATCGGTGGCGTGCTGTCGATCATCGTCGGCATCATCTTCGCTTGGGCGCCGATCGAGGCGCTCTTGGCGTATGTATGGGTGCTGGGAATCTACGCCATCATCTTCGGCGTGATGCTGATCGTCTGGTCCTTTAGATTGCGCTCGGCGGCGCCAACGGCGCCGGCGGACGCCGCCTCTTAACCGCTCTTCGAGTAGCGTTTGATGAATGCGGCCGCGGGCCCGTGCCCGCGCCGCAGCGCCTCGCGCCAATACGTCAGCGCCTGGTCGCGCTTGCCCACGTGCAGGCTCGCCCAGGCGGCGTAGTCCCACGCGAAGCGGTTGTTGTCGTCGTTCTTGAAGCCCGCTTGACACGCCGTCAGCGCGTTGGGATAGTCCTTGCCGATCTCATAGTAAGCCCGGCATAAAGAGAACGCGAGCGCGCCGCTCTTCGGATTGAAGGTGAGGCCGCGCGTGAAGGTGTCGATGGTGTTCGCGTATTCATCGGGTTCTGAGCGAGCGCGCATCATCTGCAGCTCACCGAGGCCCAGCCAGCCCTCGGGGACTTTGGGATCGACGCTGATGGCTTTGCGGTAATAGTGTTCGGCGACGCGCAGACGCAGCATGTGCTCGAAGCTTACGCCGCGATAGTATACCGAAAACGCGAAGAGCGGTTTGAAGAGCAGCCAGCCGCCTAACAGCACCAGCACGAGGATGATCCAGCGGTCGTAGGTCTTGATGATGTACGGACGTACATCGGGTGTCGCGTGCGGCGCGTTTGCGGGCACCACGGCCTCCGGATCGGCGCTCATGCGATGACGACGAAGAAGAGCGCCAAGAAGACAAGGACATAGCCGGCCGCCATCTCAGCGGCGAGCTGCCATTTCTTGACCGCCGGGTGGTGCGTATACCACGGCGCGAGCACGCCGACCGCGAACACCGGCAGCCCGTGACCGATGCCGAACGCCAGCATGAGAAGCGCGCCGAGCGCGAGCTCGCCTTGGAACGTGGTGACCGCTAGCGCGCCGATCATGAACGGCGTCGCATCGGGGGCGATCAGGAACGCAAAGCCTAAGCCGAGCAGGTATGCGCCGGCCAGTCCGCGCCCAGCAAAGCCGAGCGACGGCGCTTTAAAGGGGATCTCGATGAGCCTGATCATGGACAGGCCCATCAACAGGCACAGCGCAGCGGTGAGGTAGTACAAGAAGCCGGTCATCGTCAGCAGCGCGCCCATCGAGCCGGCCAGCGCGCCCACGGCGCAATAGACGGTGCAGATGCCGGCGATGAACGCCAGCGAGAGGACGGCCGCGGAGCCTGGGCCGCTCGCCTCGCGTCCGGCATAATTGAGGATCGCCACCATGCGCGGAACGCTGGACGGGCTGAGGCTGCTGAGCACTCCGCCCAGCACCATCAGGGCGAGCGCGACCGGCAGATGGCCGTGGATGACGTCGCTGAGCTTGTCCGCCAGCGCATAGATACTGAAGTAATCCATCTACGTCTTGTATCGGCACGGACCGGCAAAACGTGTAGCAAATACCCGGGACAGGCCGGGCCGCTGCAGAGTTGTACCTGCGTTCCGAAGAAGTCAGCGTACGTGATCACACCGATCGAACTGACAGCACTGGTCCGCCGCGCCCTGCCGGACGCCCGCGTCGAGATCTACGACCGCACCGGCACGCACGATCATTACAATCTCAAAGTCGTGTCCAAGGGCTTTGCTGGACTGACCCCGCTTGACCGGCACCGGCTCGTCTACCGGGCGCTCGGCGACGCGCTCGGCGACGGCCGCCTGCATGCGGTCGAACTGACGACACTAACGGAAGAAGAAAGATCATGAGCGACGACCTCAAGCACACGATCAGCGACGAGATCAAGAACAACAAGGTGCTCGTCTACGGCAAGGGCACCAAAGATGCGCCGCGCTGCGGCTTCACCATGGAGACCATCGCGTTTTTCAACCAGTTCGGCTACCCGTTCGAGGTCATCGACGTGCTCGAGGATATGCCCAAGCGTCAAGCGCTCACCGAGCTGACCGACTGGCCGACGCTGCCGAAAGTCTTCATCAACGGCACGTTCTACGGCGATACCGACATCCTCGGCCCGATGCACGAGCGCGGCGAGCTTGCGCCGTTGCTGGACGAGACGTTCAAGACGCCGGTCCGCTAGTCCGTACCCCCACGGGCGCCTGAGCCGGGACGGGCCGCGCCGCGCGTCGAAGACGCGGGGCCCGAACCAGCTTCTTCTTTATAGAGATGGGAAATCGAACTCTGCCGTCAGCGACTCGAGTGCCGACGCGTTTCGAACGCCCGCCGGGGACGATCACCGCCGGGGCCGTCCTGCTCGTCGCCCTTGTCGTGTCCGTCGTCGGGTCTTGGTTCTCGTACACCACCGTCCGCACGCTCTTGCTACGGCACGAGGCATACGACCGGGCCCGCGAGCGGCTCGCGCAGATCTTGCAGCTGCAGACCGACGAAGAGACGGCGCTACGCGGGTATCTGAGCACGGGCAAGCCGTACTTCCTCGATCCGTTGGTCAACGCGCAGTCGCAGTTCGATCCGACCTATGCCGACCTGGTGCGCTTCGTCAATGACTCGGGCGTGGTCGGCGCCTCGGCGCCGGTGCTCGACATCCGGCGCGAGCACGCGCTTTGGGAGCTGAAGATCGAAGGTCCGCTCGTCAAGAACGCCAACGCGCCGGACGTCGTTGCGCGCTTGGAGCGCGGCAAGATCATCATGGACCGCATCCGCATCGACTATGCGACCGTCGCGCGCATCTTCGACGACGAATCACAACGTCTGTTCGACGAGTCGACTAGGTTGCTCCGCAACGCTTCCGTCGCGACCGCCGGCCTGATCTTGCTGTTCGGACTGGCCGCGCTCATCGCAGACGCCTATCGCAGCCGCAGCCAGGCCGCGCTGGCGCGCGAACGCACGGTGACCGATACGCTGCAGCGGGCGTTCCTGAGCGGCTGGGACGTCCTGCCGTATCTGCGCATCGGTACGGCATACGTCTCGTCCACGCGCGAGGCCGCTATCGGCGGCGACCTTTTCGACGTGTATCGCCTCGACGACCATCGCGCGCTGGTCATGGTCGCCGATGTCAGCGGTAAAGGCGTCGCTGCCGCCGTCGAGACCGCGCTCGTGAAATACTCGATCCGGACGCTCGCCGAAACCGAGCCGGATCCGGCCTCTATCTTGCACCGCTTCAACACCATCTTCGAGCGCTCGGCAGCGGACCCGGGGGCCTTCGTGAGCGTGTTTCTCGGCATCGTGGACGCTCGCGATTTGACGCTCAGCTTCGCGAGCGCGGGCCACGGGTCGGTGTTCGTGCGTCGCGGCAGCCACGTGTCCACGCTGCCGGCCACCGGGCCGCTCATCGGACTGGAACGCGACTTGCCCTTCACCAGCAGAAGGGAGCAGCTCGGGGTCGGCGATGTCGTCGTGCTGGCGACTGACGGCTTGACCGAAGCGCGCGATCAGGCGGGCATCATGCTCGGCGAGGAGCAGGCGAGCCGTTGGATCGAGCGGGGCGATGCAGAGCCGCAACGCTTGGCTGACGAGGTGGTCGCGAATCTGCGCCGGTATGCGGGCGGCCGCGTCGCCGACGACCTCGCCTTACTGATCATCCGGGTACAACGCTCGCCGGTCACGGGCGAGCCGCTCGACGGGCAGACGCGCCACGAGGTCACGCCGGAGCCGGCGGATGGACGGGTGAGCTGATGGCGCAAGGGGGACTCGCCTGCGAAGACTGCGGTGAAGTCGTGTGGCTGGCGCAGGGTGCGACCCACGTGCGTTGGCTGCACGACCGCGAGCATGTGGCGCGCGAGGTGGGCGAACACGCCTCGGGCGGGCTGGACCTATGGATGAGCGACGGTTTGCGCTTCCTCGACGAGCATCGCGGGCACAGCGTGCTCGTAGTCACCCAGGACTGAGGAAAGAAAAAAAGAGCGAAGGAACGCTTCGCTCTTCTTCTTTGCGCTAGACGTTACGCCTAGTGCTTTTTCTTCTTGGTCTTCTTGGCCGCTTTCTTCTTCTTTGCCATTCTAACTCACCCCCATTCTGCGGAGTAAATGGATGTGACACGCTCGTACTGAGCTTGATGCGACGTTGCCCAGCGCGCGGACCATCTCCTTCTTTTCCATCGGCATACCGCCGAGCGATTTTACGATGCGTGGATGCGCTCTTCGGCGCGATCTTTCAACTTCATACCGGTGCGATCGTACTTCGCCGCGATCATCTCGGCGAGAATCGCGACCGCGATCTCCTCGGGTGATTGCGCGCCGATGTCGAGCCCGATCGGCGCATGCACGGCGTCGATGACCGCCGCGGGAAAGCCGTCGCGCTCCAGCCGCGCGCGGCGCGCGGCCTGCGTTTTCCGGCTGCCGATAGCGCCGACATAGCGCACCGGACGGCGCAAGACGTACGCGAGGGTCGGGTCGTCGAACTTCTCGTCGTGGGTGAGCACGGCGACGTACGTGTTCTCGTCCGGTTCGAGGGCGGGCAGTTCGTCCTCTGGCCAGCCGATGACCAGGCGGCGCGCGGATGGGAAGCGTTCGCGGTTGTTGAGCCGCTCGCGCGGGTCGACGACGGTCACCGCGAATCCGGAACGAGCCGCCAGTTCGCACAACGCAGCAGCGATGTGCACCGCGCCGACGATGATGAGGCGGGGGTCCGGGAGCAGCGGCACCACGAAGACCTCGTGCGCTCCGACCGCTGCGGTCTTGGCCGTTCCGCGCGCGAGGGCGGCACGGGCCAGCTCGTCGATGCCGGCGTCGAGGCCCGGGGCACCCGTGCTGCCGGTCGCCGTCAGCGCGTCGACCGTGCGCTTGGCGCCGACGTGCGAGGGTCCGCGCACGACCGTGGCCAGCACGAGCGGGCGTTTGATCTCGGCGCTCTGCGGCGGGCCTTCGAAACGCGCGATGAAGACGTTGATCGCACCGCCGCACGACAGCCCGACATCCCACATCATGTCCTTATTGATGCCGTAGCGCACGATCTTGGGCGGCCCGCCGGCCAAGACGCTGCGCGCCTCGTCGACGACCGCGCCTTCCACGCAGCCGCCGCTCACCGAACCGGCGATCTTGCCGCTGTCCGCGATGAGCATGGTCGCGCCCTCGTCGCGCGGCGCCGACCCGTCGACGCGGATCACGGTCGCCAGCGCGAAGCGCTCGCCTTGCGCGTGCCAGCGTTCGATGGTCTCGAGGATGTCCTTCATGACGCGCTCGGCTGTGCCCGCACTGGGCGGCGGTCTTCGATGGTGTTGAGCAATTCGGCAAACTGCATAAGGCTGCGCAGATTATGCGCGGACAGGAAATTGTCGATGTACGGCAATGCGGCCTGCATGCCCACGGTCTGCGGCCGGTAGCGCGAGCTTCCGAGCAGCGGGTTCAGCCAGATCAGCCGGTATGAGCCGCGCTGCAAGCGGCGCATCTCATCCGCCAGCAGATCGATGTCCCCGCGATCCCACCCGTCGCTGATCACCAGCACGATGGCTCCGCGGCCGAGGACGCGATCGGCCCACTCGAGGTTGAACGTGCGCAGGCACTCGCCGATGCGGGTCCCGCCCGCCCAGTCGGCCACGCTGGCCGCCACCTCATCGAGGGCCTCGCGGATGTCTCGATGGCGGATCTGGCGCGTGATGCGCGTCAACCGCGTGCCGAAGACGAAGGCCTCGACGCGCCCGACCGAATGCCGCACCGTATGCACGAACTGCAGCAGCAGGCGCGAGTAACGATCCATCGAGCCCGATATATCGCACAGCAGCACGAGATCGCGCTGCTTGCGTTTGCGCGTCCGCGTCGGTAACGAGAGCACTTCGCCGCCGCGCCGCAGGCTGTTGCGCAGCGCGCGGCGATAGTCGAATGCGCCGCCGCCGGCGCCGGCCTTCATGCGGCGCGAGCGTTTGGTGCCGAGCTCCCAGACGTGGCGGCGCGTGAGTTCGCGCGCGCGCTCCGCCTCCACCTCGCTGAGCTGCGAAAACTCTTTCTGGTATAGGCCCTCGGCGAAGCTATAGGTGAAGGCGCGATCGCCTTCGACGACCTGCGGCTGCTCGCCTGAAGCGCCCGCGTCGGCGGCGTCGCTGCGCAAGAACGACGCCTGCGGCCGCGGCACATTTGATCCCGCCGTTGGCGATTGCGGCGCGTCGCGTGGGTCTCCCGCGACATCGGGCGGCGGTTGCTCGGGCAAACCTGCGGCTTCCACCGGTGCGGGCGGCATCACCGCTTTGCTCCAGAACAGGTCGAACGCGGCGTTGAAGACGGGGATCTCTTCGGGCTTGCGCACGAGCACCGCGCGCGCGGCGGCCTTGACGTCCTCGCGCGAGCGCATGCCGACGGCGTCAAGGGCTTGGTCCAGCAAGATCACTTTGTCCGGCTGCACCCCGAGGCCGAGATCGCGCAGCACGCGACCGAAGATGACGACGTTGCGCCCGAGGTGCGCGAAGCGCACGAGCTCGTCCGCGTCGACGATGAGGCCGCGCTCGCTCACGCCTGCGACGCGACCTTGTGCGCGCGCTCGACGCGCGCGGCAAGCGCGGTGTCGCGCGCTTTGACGACGTCTTCCTGATACTTGAGCAGGCAGCCGATCGTCTCCGACACCGCGCGCTCGTCGAGCGATGACTTGCCGAGCGCGACCAGCGCCGCCGCCCAGTCGATCGTCTCGGCCACGCCTGGATGCTTGTAGAACGAATCGCTGCGCAGCGTGGCCACGAGGGCCGCAGCTTCCAACGCAAGCCGATGTCCGACGCCGGGGACTTTTGATTCGACGATCAGCGCTTCGCGCGCGACGTCGGGATAGTCGATCCAGTGATAGAGGCAGCGCCGTTTGAGGGCGTCGTGCACTTCGCGCGTGCGATTGCTCGTCAGCACGACCAACGGCGGCGTCGTGGCCGTGAACGTGCCGACCTCGGGCACCGTCACCTGGAAATCGGAGAGCAGCTCGAGCAGAAACGCCTCGAACTCCTCATCCGCCCGGTCGATCTCGTCGATCAAAAGCACCGCCGGGGCTGCATTTTGATCGTCGATCGCTTGGAGCAGAGGCCGCTTGATGAGGAATTCCGGACCGAAGATCTCGCGCTCGATCTTGGCGCGCTCCTCGCCGCCGGCGTGCGTTTCGGCGAGCCGTATGTGGAGGATCTGCTTGGCGTAATTCCACTCGTACAGCGCGTGGTTGACGTCGAGGCCCTCATAGCACTGCAAGCGGATGAGCCGCCGGCCCAAGCCCGCGGACAGCACCTTTGCGACCTCGGTCTTGCCGACGCCGGCTTCGCCCTCTAAGAACAGCGGGCGGCCAAGCGTGGCTGCCAGATAGATGGACACGGCGAGCGTGCGGTCCGCCACGTAGCGATGCTCGGCCAGCAGCGCCTGCACGTCGTCTATGGATGAGATCGTCTTCACACTGCGGCTATTTCGCGCCGCGACGGCGACCTACCCGCGCTTGGGCCGCGCCGTACGGCAGGGCCGCATGCACGTGCTCGCAAAGTGGTCGGCGTGCTTCGCTGGATCGTCGGCGCAGTCGTCGCGGTCGCGCTGGTGGTCCTGATCGCTGCGTTTTTCCCGAGCGAGATCGACCAGAGCCGCGGGCCGGCGCAGGTGGTCGGCATGACCACGCCGGCCCTCACCGTGCCGCTCGTCGCGGGCGGTGATCTGGATCTGCAGACGCTGCGCGGACACGATGTGCTGTTGAACCTGTGGGCCTCGTGGTGCGGCCCGTGCCGCAGAGAGATGCCCGCGCTCGAGCGCCTCGCGCGCGAGCAGCGTGGCAAACTCGTCGTGGTCGCGGTCGACCAGGGCGAGGCGCCCGCGACGGCGGCGCAATTCGCCAAACGGTTCGGCGTGACGTTCCCGGTCGGGTCCGATCAGGATCAAGTGCTGGGAACGCAGCTGCACCTCGCGGGCATGCCGAGCTCGTTCTTCATCGATAAGAACGGCGTGATCCGCGAAGCGATCGACGGCGAGATGACCTACGACATGATGCTGCAAAAGGCGCAGCGCATCGAACAGATGTAGATGAGGACGAGGATCGCATTGCAACGGACACAAGACGCGCTTCGATGGCTGCTCTCGCCGGGAGTCCGCGCGACCGCGGCGGTGGCGATCGCCCTCATGGCGACCGTGACGGTCGCCGGCGGGTGCTCGAACAGCGCCACCAGCACGACGCCGACACCGACGCCGTCTGCGACCGCGACCGCGACGGCCACCGCCACCGGCGCCACCCCGACGCCGGTGCCGCAGAACCTCATCTCGATCTCCAACGGCGTCGCCGCGACGACCGATCCGACTTATGGCGTCGTCACCGGATACGGCGTGCTGACGGCGGTGCCCACCGCGTCTCCGGTGACGACGGCTGCGCCGTCGCAGATCATCACGGTGTCCGCCAACCAGACGATTGTCTTCGTGAATTTCGATCACGCCGTCGCACACACCGCATCCTTGCTCGGCCCGGCCAACGGCATGAACTGGCCCGCCACGTTCACCAACACCAACGGCACGACCGCTCTGCCTGCCGGCACGGCGATCACGTACCCAGAGTTCTCCACCGGCACGCTAGCCCTCGGCTGCGGGCTCTTCGTCTGCTCGCAGACGTATTCGACGGGCGCGACGACGGGGATGTTCTACTTCGGCGATTTCTTCGGCTACTTGTCGAATCCGCCGATCCGCACCGTCATCATCATCCAGTAGCAGCGCCGGTCATCGTCCAGTGACGGCCGCGTCCGTGCCGGATAGATAGATCACCACCTGATTGCCGCTGACCTCAAGGTGAACGCTGCGCCGGCGATCGTCGAACAGGGCGAAGGTCGCCTGGCGCTCCACCTCGTTGACCACCGACTGCGTGCTCTTCGGCAGCATGGCGGCGTACCAGTCGCGCACTTTGTCGAACGAGTCCCACGTCGTGAACACTTCGATCACATGGCCGGCGTTCTTGGCGCGGATCTGCGGCGGCACGCTGACCGCGTTGGCGTGCGGATAGACCGGCAGGTGTAACGCCGAGCGCTCCGCGTTGTCGTGGCGCGCGCATCCGCTCACGCTTCCCGAGAGCACGATCGCCAGCCCCGCGGCCGCGACGGCCGCGACGGCCCTCACGCGGTCGGTGCGCCCACGGCTAGCGCGGGCAAGACTTTGATGAAGTTGCCGGCCAAGGCTTCATAGTCGCACGATTCGTAGTCTTCGACTTTGCCCTCGTCGCACAATGCCGCCAGCGTTGGGTCGATGGGCAGCTGGGCGAGCAGCGGCGCGCCGCTCTCGACGACCAGTTGGACGCCCTTGCTGGCGCCGAACGGCTCGAAGCGCTTGCCGGTGTCCGGATCGATGAAGTACGACATGTTCTCGACCAGCCCCAAGATGGGCGCGTGCAGCTGCTGGACGAGCTTGATCGCTTTGCTGACGATCATCGTCGCTAGCCCCTGCGGCGTGCTGACGAGCACGGTGCCGGAGACGGGCAGCGACTGCAGCACCGTGAGGGGCGCATCGGACGTGCCGGGCGGCAGATCGATGAAAAGGTAATCGACCTTGCCCCACTCCAAGCCGTTGTAGAACTCGTTGATCGCCTTGGCCACCATCGGACCACGCCAGATCACTGCTTGGCTCTCGTTGTCGAGGATCAGATTCATCGACATGAGCTGGATGCCGGTGCGCGTGACGGGCGGGTGCGGTTTGCCGTCGGCCCCTTGGTACGGGCGGGCGGTCACGCCGAAGAGCTTGGCTTGGCTCGGCCCGGTGATGTCGGCATCGAGGATGCCGACGTTCGCGCCGCGCCGGCGCAATGCGACCGCAAGCAGCGCCGTCACAGCGGATTTTCCGACGCCGCCCTTGCCCGACATCACCGCGATGACGTGTTCGATGCCCGGCTTTCGCTGGCGAGCGGGCGGAGCCGCCGGGCCGGCCGGCTTGTGCCGTTGCGGCGGAACGGTTCCGTCGGCGATGAAGCGTTCGAGATCCGCCATGAGCGCGTTGAGGTCGAGATTGTGGACGCCCGCGCCGCCGCGTATGCTTTCGCGCGTGGAGACGTGGCAACCGGCGCACGGCAGGCCGTGCGCGCCGAAGACAGCCTCGGAGCCTTTGTACGTCTCGACGACTTCGCGGATCAGGGTGTCTGGTGAAAGAGACGGCATCGCTTTATCGTTCGACGCGAGCGCGGGATGTATCTTCTCTTTGGAACAGCGCGGACACGTCTTGCATGCGATTTTCGCACGCGTGTCCGCGGCCATAGTAGAAGCGTGCTGGGCCGCCCTTGGCGAGCGTGACGATCGCACTGGAGCGCGTGCCGTATCGCTCCTGCGGGCGGTGAACGCACACGCCCCCGTCGTCGCCGCGCTCGCCAGGCGCGTGGTCGCCCAGCAGCCGGTGCAAGCGATCGATCAACTCGGGCTCGCCCACGGCGATGTCGACCGACGAAGCGAGCTGCGCGGTGCGCCGCGATTTCGGATGACGATCGTCGTCCATCTCCCAATTGGTGACCACGTGGAGCCCGTCGGGCATCGAGGCGACGCGCAGGCCGTCGTCGCCTGCGTGCGCTGCGATGCCGCGGTCGCGGTCGAGCGCCACGAAGACGAATGGATTGTATTCGGCTGTGTCGACCAGGCGCAGGCGCTCTTCGATCCGTGCCGCCGACGCGAGGCCCGAGAGCTCGAGCACCAACTGCCCGCGCGAGCGTTTGGCCGGGTCGTGCCGCCCAGCTCCGCGCCGATTCGTGAGCGCGACGATGACGCCGAGCTCAGACACCGCCAGCCACGTGCCGCCTGCGACCTCGTCGCGCCCGCCGACGACGAGCGGATGTTCGCATAGCCGCAGCGGATCGGTGGACGGACGTCCTTCGAATTCGTCGCGGTTGGCGGCGACGATGATCGGGTACTCGGGATGCTGGTGCTTCCAGATGAGCAGCGTGCACACGCAGGTCCGCTTCGGTCTGCAAGGAGCGACTTTCCCGCTCGCGAACCCGACAAAGCTTTCGTTTCGTACCTTCATCAAGGAGCGAGCTCCATGCATCGTCCTTTCGTCATCGCATTAGCGCTTGCGGGCATCCTGGTGACCGGCTGCACGCAAAAGTCCTCGACGTCGTCGACCTCGACCGGCGGAGCCGGACCGGCGGGCAACGTCATCAAGATCGGCATCGATCTGCCCGTGTCGGGTGCGGACGCATCGATCGGCGTGCCGACGCAGTACGGCGCCGAACTCGCGGTCAAGCAGGCCAACGCCAAGAACGTCGTGCCCGGATTCACGTTTGAGGCCGACGTGCTCGACGACGCGGTCAACGGCGTGCACGATCCGGCGCAAGGAGCCAAGAACATCGAATCGTTCGGCGCGGATCCTGCCGTGCTGGGCGTTATCGGACCGTTCAACAGCAACGTGGCGCGCGCCGAGATCCCGCTCTCCAACAGCCTGTTGCTCGCGCTCATCAGCCCGTCGAACACCAACCCGACGCTCACCAAGGGGCCGGATGCGCTGGCGATGCGCAAAGACCACCCGGACCAGATCGCTTACTTCCGCGTGTGCACGACCGACGACATCCAGGGACCCGCCGGCGCGACCTACGCGTACACGAAACTCGGGGCGCGCAAAGCGTATGTGGTCGACGATAACGAGACCTACGGCAAGGGCGTCGCCGATCAGTGGGAGGGCGCGTTCAAGAAGCTGGGCGGCACGTCGCTCGGTCACGACCATATCACCAAGGGCCAGCAGGACTTCCACGCGTTGCTGACGCGCATCGCCAGCGCTCATCCCGACATCGTGTTCTTCGGCGGCAACACGTCGACGGGGGGCGGACTGATCCGCAAACAGATGCCGGACGCGGGCCTCGGCTCCATTCCGTACGCCGGAGCCGACGGCATCAGCGACAACCAATTCTTGCAAGACGCCGGCGCGACCGCGGACAACGTCTGGGTGACGGTCGCGTCGGTCAATGCGGCCAAGCTGCCGGCGGCCGCGCGGTTCCTCACGGACTACCAAGCCGAGTACAAGCAGCCGGTCGGGCCGTATTCGGCCAACGCGTATGCCGCGGCGTCGGTGCTCATCCACGCGATCGGCGAGGCGATCAAAGCCAACGGCGGCAAAGCGCCGACGCGCACGCAGGTGCTCGAGCAGCTGCGCCAGACCAAGGATTTCCCAAGCGTCGTCGGCACGTTCTCGTTCGACCCGAACGGCGACACGACCAACCGCATCATCTCGTTCTACGAGGCCGTCAAGGATAAGTGGGTCTTCGTGACCCAGCAGAACTTCGCGGGCACACCGTAACCGCGGCTGCCCGCGTTGGCATACTTCCTACAACAGCTCATCAACGGCATAGCCCAAGGCGGGATGTACGCCCTCATCGCCTTAGGCTATACCATGGTGTACGGCATCGTCGAGCTGATCAATTTCGCCCACGGCGACGTCTACACGCTCGGGACGTTTCTATGCATCGCGATTCTTGCAGCCATCGGCGTCGCGGAGGGCGGCCACGTGATCGGCGGCTGGCAAGGCGCGCTCATCGCACTGCTGGTCATCGCGCTTGCGGCGCTGCTGTGCGGGGTCATCGGGGTGCTCATCGAGCGCCTGGCGTATCGCCGGCTGCGCAACGCGCCGCGCCTGGCGCCGCTCATCACGGCGATCGGCGTGTCGTTCCTGCTGCAAGGCATCATGCGCAACTGGAAAGGCCCATCGGAGATCTCATTCCCGCAGTTCTTGCCGAACCCGACGTTCGCGTTCAACGGCGTGCACGTGGACGCGCGCGAGCTGCTGGTCGTCGCGGTGAGCGTGGCGATGATGATCGTGCTGCAGCTGTTCATCTATAACACCAAGATCGGCAAGGCCATGCGCGCCACGGCACAGGACCGCGATGCCGCTGCGCTGATGGGCATCAACGTCAACTCGACGATCGCGTGGACGTTCTTCATCGGGTCGGCGCTTGCGGGCGTCGCCGGCTTCATCTCCGGCATGTATTTCGGCACGACGATGTTCACCAACGGCTATCAGGCCGGCCTCAAAGCATTCACCGCGGCGGTGCTGGGCGGCATCGGCAACATCGCCGGCGCCATGCTGGGCGGGTTCTTGATCGGCATCGTCGAGGCGTTCACCTCAGGCTACATCTCCGACCAGTGGACCAACGTGGTCGTCTTCTCGATCTTGGTGCTGATCTTGGTATTCCGCCCGGCCGGCTTGCTGGGCGAACAATTGCCGGAGAAGGTCTGATGGAGCGGTCGCATTCATTCGACCGTCGGCGCGTCCGGCTTCCGTTGGGGTTCGGCGACGTCTCGCCGCTGCAGGCCGCCGGACTGGTCGCGGTCATCGCGCTGTTCGCGTTCTTCCCGCTTATCGACCGCAATGCGGGCCACATCTCAGCCGTGGCGGACGCCGGCTACTTCCTTCTGTTGGTGTTCGGATTGAACATCGTGGTGGGCTTCGCGGGTCTGCTCGATCTGGGCTACGCCGCGTTTTTCGCGATCGGCGCCTATACCTACGCGATGGTCGCCTCCACGCAGTTCAACCTGCATTTCAACTTCTGGCCGATGCTGTTCATGAGCGCATGCGTCGCCGCGCTTTTCGGCCTGATCCTGGGCGCGCCCACGCTGCGCCTGCGCGGCGACTATCTCGCGATCGTCACGCTGGGTTTCGGCGAGATCGTGCCGCAGGTGTTCCTCAACCTCGACAAGTACACCGGCGGGCCCAACGGCATCTCCAACGTCGATCAGCCGGTGTTCTTCGGCTATCACTTCGGCTTCAATCCCATTCCGTATTACTATCTGTACGTCGTCGTCATCCTCATCGCGATCGTGCTGCTCAACAACCTGAAGCGTTCGCGCCTCGGCCGCGCGTGGATGGCGATCCGCGAGGACGAGCTCGCCGCGACGCATATGGGGGTCAACCCCGTCACGACCAAGCTGCTGGCGTTCGCCATGGGCGCCTCGTTCGCAGGATTGGCCGGCTGCATCTACGCCGCGAAGCTGACGCTCATCAGCCCGGATGAGTTCAACTTCTCCGTGTCCGTCACGATCCTGTCGGCCATCGTGCTCGGCGGCATGGGCAGCCTGCTGGGCGCGTTCATCGGCGGGCTGCTCCTCGCGCTGCTCAACTTCATGGTGCTGCCGCAGATCACCAACTGGACGCACGCCCTGGGAGCGGCGCTGCACAACGACGCGATTCAGAACGCCGACCTGCACTACATCATCTACGGTCTGATCCTCGTGCTCGTGATGCTGTTCCGGCCCGAGGGGCTCATCTCCAATGCGTCGCGCCGCGCCGAGCTGCATCACGCGCAGCCCGCGGAATCCGCCGCGGCCGCAGGCACCGAATGAGCGCGCCGCTGCTCGCGATCGAGGGTCTGACCAAGCGCTTCGGCGGCCTCACCGCGGTCAAGGATCTCACGCTGCACGTGGAACGCGGCTCGATCGCGAGTCTCATCGGCCCCAATGGCGCCGGCAAATCCACCGTGTTCAACGTGATCACGGGCATCTACATGCCGAGCGCGGGCTCCATCAGTCTGGACGGCGCATCGCTGGTCGGACGCAAGCCGTTTGAGGTCGCAGCGGCCGGCGTCATGCGCACGTTCCAGAACATCCGGCTGTTCGCGTTCATGTCGGTGCTCGAGAACGTGATGGTCGGCCAGCAGACCAAGATGCACGCCACGCCGCTCGACGACGCGCTGCACACGCCCCGCGCGCAGCGCGAGGAACAGGCCGTGGCCGAGCGCGCGCGCGAGCTGCTCGAGTTCGTCGGGCTGACGTCCTATGCGCACGAGTGGGCGCGCAACCTTCCCTATGGAATGCAGCGGCGGCTCGAGATAGCGCGTGCGCTGGGCCCGCAACCGCAGCTGCTGCTGCTCGATGAACCGGCCGCCGGCGCAAACCCGTCGGAGAAGCGCGACCTCATGGCATTGGTGCGTTCCATCCGCGACCGCGGCGTCACGGTGCTGCTGATCGAACACGACATGCGCTTGGTCATGGGGATCTCGGATCGCGTGACCGTGCTGGATTACGGAGAAAAGATCAGCGAGGGCGAACCGGAGCTCGTGCGCCGCGACCCGCGCGTCATCGAAGCGTACCTCGGCAAAGGCGCATGAGCGCCGTCCTCGAGCTTGAGGGTATCGAGACGTTCTATGGGCGCATCCAGGCGCTGCGCGGCGTCAGCCTTCAGGTGCGCGAAGGCGAGATCGTCGCGCTGATCGGCGGCAACGGCGCCGGCAAGACCACGACGCTGCGCACGATCTCCGGGCTGATCCGGCCGGCTCGCGGCCGCGTGACGTTCGAGGGCGACGACATCACGGCGGCGACGCCCGACGGGATCGTCCGCTTGGGAGTCGTCCAGGTGCCGGAAGGACGGCGCATCTTCCCGCGCATGACCGTTTTGGAGAATCTCCAGTTAGGCGCGTACGCGCGCAGCGACCAGCACGCGGTGCGCGCCGACATGGATGACGTGTTCGCGCTGTTTCCTCGCTTGGCCGAGCGGCAAGGTCAAAAGGGCGGCACGCTCTCGGGCGGCGAGCAGCAGATGCTCGCGATCGGGCGCGCGATGATGGCCCGGCCCAACGTGCTCTTGTTGGACGAGCCGTCGCTCGGGCTATCCCCGATCCTGGTCGAGACGATCTTCGAGGTCATCGTCGACATCAACAAGCGCGGAGTTCCGATCCTGCTGATCGAGCAGAACGCCCGCAAGGCGCTCCAGGTCGCCGCTCGCGCGTACGTGCTGGAGACCGGCTCGGTCGTCAAGGAAGGCCCCGCATCGGCGCTGCTCGCCGACGACGGCGTGCGCAAGGCGTATCTCGGTGAAGACTGACCGCGGCGCCCGGAAATCCGGGCGCCGCGCCGTATGATCGATTCTTTCGATCGCCAAGACTAGTCGTAGAAATGTGGATCGTAATCGTACGGGTACATGTAGGCCGCGTAGTCGCTGCTGAACAAAGAATCGTCTCTGACGTCGCTCTTCGCGCGCCGGAAGACCCGGCCGCCCAAGCCCGTCATCGTCGTGTCAACCGGCGTGGTCCAGTCTTCCGAGACCTCGGCGAGCACGGCCGACTGCCCCTTGGGCAGCACGAAGCCCGTTTCGAAGGACGCTTCGTCCTGTTCGCCCGCTTTGATCGCGTCGGCGGTCACGCCGATCGCGCCGCCGGCCGCGGCTCCAGCGCCGACCGCTGCGCCGATCGCTGAGCCGGTGGCAATGCCCGCTGGGCCAGCCAGTGCGCCCAACAGCGCACCGATCCCAACGCCGACCATGGTGCGCATCCCGATGTCGGTATCCTTGGTGGCGACATCGATCTTGCCGAATTCATCGCGACGGATCACCGCCGCGGCATGAACGGTGACATCACCCTTGCCGTCCAGGCCCCATAGCTGGTGAAGGCCGTCGTAGGCTTTTGCATCGTTCGGGAACACGATGGCGATGTAGTTGTCCATGATCTTCCCCTCTCTGCGGCGCCTTAGTTCGCCGATGGTTTGGTCGTGCTGGCCCGGCGCGCGGCCACGGCCTGGCTCAGATGCGCTACGGCCTGTCGTGCGCGCCCGATGACCGCTTGGTTCTTTTTCTTAAGATCCGCGTCGGTCCCGGCGAGCGCTTCATTGGCCCGCTTGGCCGTATCCTCAAACGCTAGTTGCGCCTCTTTGAGGTGCAGCTTTGCGTCAGCTTTCTGCTCCTCTCCAAGCGCCTTGAGATTGATCCCTAGTTTCTGCGCGTCGGTGCTGACCTTCTCGAGGTTGCTGCGTATCTGAGCGTGGTTCGTGGCGGTAGCCGCCTCGATCTTCTTATAGAACGCCTGTGCGTTCTCACGCGCCTGATCGAGCGGGCTTTTGACATTGACTTGACTCATAGCTTTCACCTCATCGGATTGGTGGTGATATGACGTTATCACATTGCGTGTGAATTAGCTGTGAAACAGCTTCGATTTGCGTGAGAAGGAGCGACCGTCGTTGCCCGAATCGACGTGCAGAAAGCCTAGGACGACGATGGCGCGGGCGTCGGTGTCGCAGGCGGCGGCGAGGGCGACGGTGACGCCGGCGGTGAGAGCTTGACCACGTAGTCGTTCTGATCGCCGCCGTACGCGATCCACACGTTGTGCGTCTTCGCATCGATCGCCAGCGTGTGCGCGCCGCGGGGGATGGTGACGTCGCCGATACGGTCGAAGGCCTCGCCGTTATCGCCGATGATGGTGAGCAGGCCCGTGCCGCTCGCGCAGTACAGCTTGTTGAGCACGGGGTCGTACGCGATCTGGTCCGTACGCGGCGGGATGTCGATCGTCTGGGTCACTTGCCCGCTGGTCAGGTCGAGCACGGCGAGCTTGCCGTTGCTGCCTGCGCTGAACAGCCGCTTGCCTTTGCTGTCGATCGCCAGACCCTGGGGCTCCGTGGCCTGGCCGAGCGTCCAGGTCGCGCTGACCGTGTTGGTCGTGGGATCGATCACGACGACGGAGCTGGCCGGCGTGATGTTCTGGTAGAGCTTGTCGGTCGCGGGATCGTAGACGATCGTCGAGGGTCCTTTGGGGACCGCTACGGGGAACTGCGCCAGCTTATCGGTCTTGCCCGCGATCACCCAATCCTCAGCGCCATCCGCATGCGCCGCGTAGAGTTTGCCGTTCTTCGGATCGAATGCGGTCGCGCCGACGGGTCCGTTCGTATAGATGCGTTGGTTCTCGACCAGCCAGCGCCGGTTGAGCTGGGAGACATAGCCGTCGGACGTGCCCACGAAGATCTTGCCGTCGTAGACGTCCACCGCGACCCCGTAACCGGGTCCGACGGTGACGCGGCGCTCCACCTCGCCGCTTTCGAGATTGATCACCAGCATTTCGTTGCTGCTGGTGTGCACCGCGAGCAGGCGCCGGTACTTGTCGTCGACGGCCAGCTGTTCGAAATGCCCGATGGCGCGCGGCACGGCGATCGGCGCCGCGACCGTCATGAGCTGGCGCGGGGTGACGTCCGCCGCGTGGCTGTCGCGCGGGCTGGAGAGCGACGCGATCGCCATGCCGGCGAGCGCAAGTGATAGAAGGATGAAGCGAGGCATTCTCATGGCCGGTTCCTCATGCGATCTTTGCGCCCACCCCGACGCCGTCGCCCAGCGGCAGAATCGTCGCCCTGAGCGCAGGGTGGTGCAAGAACTCTTGGTTGAACGCGCGGATCGCCGTCGTCGGCGCGTCGTCGTCTTTTTGCGCGGGCGCTGCCGCCTTGTGGTGCCATAGCAGATTGTCCACGATGATAAGGCCGGAATGCTTCACGAGCGGCACCGCGAGCTTGAGATACGCCGAATATTCCTCTTTGAGCGCGTCGAGCAGCACGATGTCGTAGATGTTCTTGGGCAGCCGCCCCATGACGTCGAGCGCGGGCTGATTGAATATCTCGATGCGATCGGCGACGCCCGCGCGCGCGAAGAAGTCGCGCGCGATGTCGGTACGGGCGACGTCCGGATCGATCGTCCAGATGCGGCCGGTTTCGGGTTGCGCGCGCGCCATCCACAGCGTCGAGCACCCGTACGCGGTGCCGACCTCCAAGATGTTCCCCGCCAGCATCGCGCTGACCATCACGGACAGAAACTCGCCGACCTCGCGCGAGACGATCGGGATGCCTTCGCGCTCGCCGCGCTCTTCCAGCTCCCGCATGAGCGTGTCCGGTTCGCCGTGGAGGCGCCGAAGATACTCGAAATCCGGACCGAGCGCATGGTCTAGGGTCATGAACGTCTCCTCGCCTTGGTGAGGCGCACGGCGCGTCCGGAACGGGCCGCTTGGCGCGCGGCATCGAGCACTTCTTGCACCTTCAAGCCGTCTTCGAACGTCGGCACGCTTGACGGTTTGCCGGCCAGATGGTCCAGCAGCTCGCCGATCAACGTGTAAAACGGACCGAGCAGCCGGATGCCGGTGGCGCCGAGCCGGCGCGGGAAGCGGCTCGGGGCGGTGACCGGAACCGGGTCGCGCCCGGCGCGCAGTCCGAAGATCTCTCGGTCATCGCGCAGCAGCAGTGCGCCTTTGGATCCGCTGATGAAGATGGAACTGAACTGCGCGTTGGCGGTCGCGGTGAGGTCGATCGTCGCGAGCGCGCCGCCGGTCATCTCCATGCTCAGCGAGAAATTGTCATCGGCGTCGACGGTCCCCATCGAGCCGTCCGTGCGCGCGCGCTTCTTCACGCGCGTCTGCAGCGTCGCCTTGACCTCGCCGACGTCGCCTGCGATCCAGCGGCAATAGTCGATGTAATGCGATCCCAACGCGCCCAGCACGCCGCCGCCCTCGGACCTGCGTGACTGCCAGCCATAGCGCAGCGTGCTCGATGGGTGCATCCATGGCGTCGCCTCGCTGATCACGATGCGCTCGACCTCGCCTAACCAGCCGTCATCGACGAGCGCCTTGGCGCGCGCGCGCGCCGGGATGAAGCGGAACTCGTGGTCGAGCATGCCCTCGCGCCGCGCGCGCCGGGCTGCCGCCACCATGCGCCGTGCCTCTCCCACGGAGAGCGCGAACGGCTTCTCGCACAGCACGTGCTTGCCGGCGCGCAGCGCCGCCAGCGCGATCGGCATGTGCAGGTTCGGCGGCGTGACGATGCTGACCAGATCGACGTCCGGCCGCTTGACGACCTCGCGATAGTCGGCGCTGAAATGCGGGATCGCGAACTGCATCGCCGCCGCCCGTGCGCGCTCCAGCGACCCAGAGCACACCGCGGCGATGCGGCATTGCGGATGCTCGATAAACGCCGGCAGTTGCACGCGCGCGCCGAAGCCCATGCCCACCACGGCGACGCGGAGCGTTTCTGCAGCCACCTGCTACAACCTCATCGAGAGCTGTTCGGGCTCGCCCGCTGCCGCGCGGGCGCTCGCCGGAACGAGCGACCCGAAACGGGCGACGAAGTCGGCGATGCGGCGCACGAGGTGTTCGCGGTCCTCGTCGCCCGCATACTCCTCCGAGAGTGCGAGCTCGCCGCCGACCCGTTGATAGACGCGGACTTTGTCGCCGACGGCAAGGCCCCTCTCGGCGATCGCGCGCGCCAAGCGCTGGTTCGCGGGCGAGTTGAACGTCTTCGGCGTGATGGACTCCCGGCGGCTGAATTCTTCGACCTTCAGGCGCCCCTCGCGCACGCGCGCCACAGCCTGGGCGACGATGCCCTCGATGTCGTCTGGTCTATCCTCGAGCAGCGCGAGCGCGATGCCCGACACCAGCGAGCGGCCAAGCGGCTCGTCGCGCGCCGAGCGCAGCGCCGATCCGCGCAAGATGAGCTCGCCCGCCGAGCGCCGCAGCGCGTAGTTCTTTGGCATCAGCGAGAGCATGGCCGGGTAACGTTCTTCGAGCGCCAGGCGGAGGCTGTCGCCGAGCGAGGCGCCGACCTCCTCGACGAGCTGTTCTGGATCCGCGCCGGGCGGCGGCTGGAAAAACGCGCCATCCGTGTCGACTTCGATGACGCGCCCCCCGCGCTCGCGCAGCGCCGCGACCATGCGCTCCATGATCTCGCGGCCGGCCGCAGTGACCCGCGCCGCCGCGGCCGGGTCGTTGAAATGCAGACCGTTGGTCCCCAAGAACCCGAAGAACGAGTTGATGAGGATCTTGAACGCCTGCTGCAGGCCATCCGCGGCGAGATGCGCGCGCACATCGCCCGACGCGCGCGCCGCCTCGGACTCGCGTTTGGCGCGCATGCGCAGCTCGCGCAGGCCGCTCAGCATCGGCAAGAACGCGTGTAGATCGTCATCTTGCGGTTCGATACCGCGCGCGAGCATGAGGGACGGATAGAGGCTTTCGACGTCGCACTTGACGACGTCGTGGAACACGCCGACTTCGAACGCGGCTGCGAATGCGCCCTCGATCGGCGCCGCCGTACGCGGGCGAGGTATGGAATGCTGGCGCGCGAGATACGCGCGCACCATGAGGCGCTCGATGCGGCTGCCGATGCCGACAAATGCGATCCCCTGCAGCGATTCGGGCACGAGCTGCGCCTGATAGAACTCGTTGGGGGTCACCAGGCGCGAGAGCCGGTCGGTGTCGCGCGCGTCGTCGAGGCAGTACAGCTTCAGCTTGGCCCGTTCGTCCGGGTTTGACCACAGCGCGCGCATATTGGCGGCGTCCACCAGCGCGCGGCTCTCGTCGCCGATGCCGAGATGGCGCACCACGTGCTTGAGCTTGTAGTTGGGAAGCTTGCGCGCCACGTCCCAGCGCATCACGCTATAGAACGTGTCCACGATCTGGCGGCCCGGGATGCGGTGATATCTGGCGACCATGCCGTTGGGAACGCTGCGCCGCAGGCTGTCGTCAAGCCACATGCGCGCGCCGTCGCGGCCGAGGGTCAGTTCCACGCCCGCTCGCCGCGCGCGCTCGTTCAAATACCATAGGTCGAAATTGAAGACGTTGTGGCCCTCGATCACATCCGGGTCGCGCTCGCGCACGATGCGCACGAACTCTTCGATGAGCGCCGCCTCGCTGGGAAATGCGTCAAGCGCGAGCACGCGCTCGTAACCGCTCGAATCGTGCACGCCGATGAGGACGATGGCAGCGTCCGGCCGTTCCGGATAGATGTCGAGCGTCTCAAGGTCGAACTGCAGCCGGCGCAGCTGTTCGAACGGCAGGCCGCGATAGAAGGTCTCGCCGCTGGCGACGAGGTGCGAAGCGATCGGATCGAGGTAGGCCAGGCGCTGATCGCTCGCGAGCGAGCGAGCGAACTCGACGGCCCGGCCAGTTCTCGTGACGAGCAGATGGCGCAGCGGGTGGCGGCCGGCGAGCTCGACGCTGTCGTCCATCGTCTTGCGCGCCAATACCCACGAGCGCAGAGGTGTGACGAGCCGCTCGACGCCAGCCCCGTCGCGACGGTACAGGGTCGCCGTGCCGGCCCCTGCGTCGGTCTCCACTGCGACGATTCCGGTGGTCTGTCCGGTCCCCCCGATGAGCTCGCTCGCTGCAATCACTAGGCGGGCTTTCTGCGAGCGCAGGCCCGTTCTTTTACGACTGCGTCTTGTTAGCGCGGCGTGTGCGTCGGCACCGGCGTCGGGGGCGGCGGCAAGGGCGATGCGAGCGCCGCCCCGCTCGACACGGGCAGCGGAACGGGTGCGAGGCTTGCGTCTGGAAGCGGGATCGGCGAACCGGCCGGCAGCGGCGAGTTGCTGAAGACATTGTCGGTCGGCGCCGGATGGGCGATCTCGTCCACACTCCCGCTGTGGATCATCTGGTCGGGTGCGACGGTTTCGATCATGCGCGGCAACTCGGTCGGCGCGTAGGCCGGCGGCCCGGGCCTGCCAGGGACGTAACGTGCCAGCTTGAGCGTATACGTCGCTCTCATAAGGTAGGTGCCGCGGTCGCCGCGCCGGTTCTGCGCATTGCCGCTGCCCGCGAGCGTGTATGTGGAGCCCAGCAACAGCCGCAGGCCGGTGTCGACGAACGAGATGCCTTTGGCCGAACCGCTGCCGCGCAGCGTCGCGGGTCCAAAGCCGGGAACCGCCACCGTTCCAGCCTCGTCGAGCGATCCGCTGGACGCGACTTGCAGTATGCCGGCCTGGTCAGGCCAGGCGGAACTCGCGTTGGTCAACTTGACGTGCGTCGGTCCGAACGGCAGCTGCAGCGCGCCGCTCGAGCTCCAGGTGACGCCTTCGTCGAGCGCCGGGGGAGCAGCGCTCAGCACGAGCGCGCCGCCGCCGATAGCGACCAGAAGGCCTGCCGCTTCGATCGTGCCGTCCGCGCGGATGCTGGGGCTGGGCGCCGAATCAGCCTGTGCCGCCGAATCGCTGACCGCCGCCAACACGATGTCGCCCGCGTTCGAACCCTCCACGGTGAGCGCGACGCTGTGCAGGTCGTTGCGCGACACTTCCTTTGACACAAGGTCGCCGCTCGGCGCGCGAAAGCGCACGTCGACCGTCTGATGCCGCTCGATGACGTAGACCTGTTGCTCACCGATGCCGAAGGCTCGATTCGGAAGAAATGCATCGGGCACCGAGCTCGGAGCGCCGGCGTCGCCGAGCGCGGCCACGGTCGTCGCGGCTGCCGCCACGGCTGCGATGACGATCGAAACGGCGCGCACCATCGTCACGAGCCTACGGCAGGCTCGGCGTCACCGTCGGATATGGGGAGGGCGCGATCTCGTTGGGAACGGGCGTCGGCGCCGGCGTCGCGGGAGCGGGCGTCGCTTCTGACTCCGTCGTCGCAGGAGATGGTGACGCTTCGGGCCGCTGGACGCGGGTGAACGAGCGCAGCACGATCGTGATCAGCGATGACGCATCGACGCTGCCGGACGTCTCATCCGCGACGTTGGTGTCGCTGCGCATCGCCTGACCGATGAAGAGCCCGTCGCGCTGGTCGTAGTAGTACGTGCCGGCGAGACTCACGCTTGCCTGCACGGGATCGGCGTCTGCGGCGTATTGGCCGCTGCCGGTCGTCTGCACGATGAGCGTCGGCAGCCCTTGGTAGCTCTGCTCGCCGCGCAAGACGCGGTCGAACTCGATCGTCATCGGATACGTGGCCGCGGGCAGGCGCCACTGCCAGCTCGGCTGGGAATGGACATCGTGCCCGGCAAGGTCGCGAATGCTCTGATCGGCGAGCGCGATGGCTTGGTCGAAGAGCGGATCGATGTTGGTCGCCGGATGGATCTCGCCGTTGGGTGCGATCTTGGCGGCGACGGTCTTGCGCACGATGATGGGCTGGCCGGCCGAGAATCCGAGCAGCTCCACGCTGAGATTGCCGTTCGCCGTGCCGTCGGGATCGACGCCGACGATTTCGAGTGTCGCCGTCCCCGCGCCCGCACTGGAATCATTGCGGACCTTGGACGCGGATACGCGCGGCGGCGCCGTGCGTTCGTTCACCTGAATGGTGATGTCGTAGGTGAGCTTGTCGCCGGGCAACAGGTGCGGCGCATCGGCAAGGCTCGGAACGCTGACGGCTGCGACAAGGGCGCACATGGCGAGCGCCGCGACGCGATGGTGCAAGCTGATCCTCCGGAGTGCCTGCGGCCGGCTTGCGCGGAGCAAGTCCACAGACGGGTCTGCGCGCAACCCAGGGCTTCCCTACTTCTTAATCATCGGCTGTGAGGTTAGATTTCATGAACAAAGCGCCTTTCATGACAGCGCTTCTCGTCGCGGTGACTAGCCTCACTGCGGTGGGTTGCTCCAGCAGCAGCGCCTCGACCGTCTTCACGCATACCAACTACACGGCCCTCGGGGCCAGCGATGCCATGGGCGTCGGCTCGTCGGTGCCGTGCGCGACGGCCGGAATCCCCGCCGTGCCGAGCCCGGTCAGCTGCCCGGGCGGTAAGGGGTATGTACCCGTTCTCGCCGGATTCTTGACCACGTCGACCAATAGCGTCAATCTCATTGACCTCGGCATCTCCCGGCGCAGTCACGCGCGTCGGCGTGACCGGCATCGAGGGGGCGAGGCGACTCGTCCCCCTTGTCGTTTGCCGATAACTGTGGATGAGGATGAATAGCTCGACGCGTTTGACTGTCGTCGCTCTTGCCGCTCTCGTCGCGCTGGCAGCAGCGCCGCCTTCGACCGCGCGCGCTGACGACGACGGCTACGACTCGCCGTTCGCGCAAGCGGTGCGGACCGCCACACAACCATACCGGCTCGTGACCTGGGCGCGCGGCGACCACTACGTGCAGACCACCGATTACGTCGACGGCGTCGGTCTGATGTTCACCAACCACGATCGCTTCGATCCGCCCGATCTTGCGCATCCGACGATGCTCGTTTACGACGAAGCCGGCCGGCTCGTCGCGTGCGGCTACCAATTCCTGACAGGCGCGCAGCCGCCCGCGGCGTTTGGCGCCGTTCCGGCGAGCGCGTGGTACGAGATCCCGCGGCACGTGCACTATAACGCGCTCCGGGGCGGCCAAGAGCATTATGGTCAAGCTCCGTGGACGACGGACGAAGAGCCGAGCGCGGCTGCGTTACGGACGCACGGGCTGCTGCCCGCCGACGCGACGCTCGAGTTCGCCTTCATCCATCCGGCGGTGCGCGCCATCCTCGTGTGGGCGTGGCTGCCGAATTCGGACGGGCTCTTCGCCGGCGAGAACGCGCTGCTTCCTTAGACGACCTTTTCCAGACGAGGGTTGGGGCGGTATGGCCGTCCGACCTTATGGCATTCCACCATCGCGCCGCTCTTTTCGACCAGCGCGATGTCGGCCGTGAAGTCGTAGATGCCGCGGAACAGCGCCGATCCGACCGCGTAGGCGTCCACCGGTATCTTGCGGTCCTCGAACTGCCTGATCTTGGCGACGTCGAAACCGCCCGAGACGATGATCCTGACCCAGTCGTACCCGGCCGCATCGAGCCCACGGCGCACGTTGAGCACGAGCTCCGCATTGACGCCATTCGGTTTGAACGTCCCCATCGAATGCCACAGGCTCTTGTCCACCAGCGTCTCCGACGTGTCCAGCCGCACGCCCCACAATCGCCGGCCGAGCCGCGCGGCCACCGCGATCGACGTATTGACGCAGTCGTTGTCGAAGTCGACGAGCGAGATGACGTTGATCGAGGGATCCATATGCTCGGCGAACTTCTCCGTCGCGAGCACGGTGTCGCCGCCGTAGGCTGCGATGAGACCGTGGGGCACGGTGCCGATGCCTTTGCTGCCCCACCACTCGGCTTGGGCATCGGTGCTCACGCCGAGCGCGCCGCTGACATAGGCCGCATAGCCGTCGCCGGTCTGCACGAGATGGTGGTCGAAGCGCGCCGGGAAGAACAGCACGTTTTTGCCGTTGGCCGCCGCCACCACCGCGCTCGTGTTGGTCGCCACTTTGGTGCGACGCGTGAGCACGCCCAGATAATCCGTCTCGAGATGCGCGAAGAGCGAATAATCGCCTTCGATGGTCAGCACGACTTCGTACGGCGAAATGGTGTCGCCGTCGTAGAGGGCGCGCACGTCGAGCTGCCGCCAGCCCTCATCCCACGAGCCGTCGGGGTGCCGCCGCCCGCTACACAGCTTGAGGATCGCGATCGCTTCGTCGATCCCGCACAGCACCGCGTTCTTCTTCTGGAAGACCTGCATGAGCACGCGCGGATGATGATCGTCGGCCTGCAAGATCTGGACGACGCGGTTGAAGTACGTGTCGGAATAGTATCCGTCACGCATCTTCTCGACCGGCAGGTTCAGGATCGCAGGGTCGAGCCGCTTGCCTTTGGCAGGCGCTTGCGTCGCCATGGTGGCCCCAAGCGTTCGGGCGGGGTCATGCCTTCGCCTTCGAGAATGCCAGGCGCGCGGAGGCGCGCGTGTGACCAATACAGACATCGCAGCTCAACTCAACGAGATCGCCGCTCTCATGGAGTTCGACGGCGAGCCGTTCTTCAAGATCAAAGCGTACGAACGGGCCGCGCGCAGCTTGGAGGACAGCGAGACCCCCGCGCGCGAGCTGATCGACGGCGACGCGCTGCAAGAGCTGCCGGGCGTCGGCAAGGCGATCGCGCAGAAGATCGTCGACATCGAGAACACCGGCACGTGCAAGTATCTCGAAGAGCTGCGTGCCAAGTTCCCGCCGACCATCCTCGAGCTGCTCCACGTCCCCGGCGTCGGCACCAAGACCGCGATCGCGATGTTCCAGACCCTGGGCATCACCGGGCTCGAAGATCTGCGCCGTGCCGTAGACGACGGCTCGATCGCGACGCTGCCGCGCTTGGGCGCCAAAGGCGTCGAGAATCTCAAGCTCGCGCTCTCGCGCCTCGCGCAGCGCACGCAGCGCATGCGGCTCGGCGACGCGTGGGCGCTCGCGCAGGAGATCACAGCTGCACTCGAAGGCGCACAGATCGCCAAGAACATCGTCGCGGCCGGCAGCCTGCGCCGCATGGAGCCGACGGTCGGCGACTTGGATTTCATCTGCACGAGCTCGACGCCGGAGAAGGCGCTCGATTTCTTCTGCGCGCGCAGCGGCGTCGAACGCGTCTCCGCCAAGGGCGACACCAAAGCGACCGTCTGGCTGCGCGCCAGCATCTCAGCCGATCTGCGCGTCGTGCCGCACCGCTGCTTCGGCAACTTGCTGCAGCATTTCACCGGCAACAAAGAGCACAACGTGAAGCTGCGCGAGTACGCGATCCGCAAGGGTCTCAAAGTGAGTGAATGGGGCATCGAGACCGTCGAGAGCGGCCGCGTGCGTACCTCAGCCAGCGAGGCCGGTGTCTACGAGATGCTCGGGCTGCAGTTCATCCCGCCGGAGATCCGCCTCGGGCTCGACGAGATCGACCTTGCGCGCCGCAACGAGCTTCCGGATCTGATCGAGCTGCGCGACATCCGCGGCGATCTGCACGATCACACGACGTGGAGCGACGGCACGCGCAGCATCGAACAGATGGCGCGCGAAGCGGCCAGCCGAGGGCTGGCATACCTCTCGATCTCCGACCATTCGCGCGGCCGGTCGGTCGGCAACGGCCTGTCGGTCGAGCGCCTGCGCGAACAGATCGCGCAGGTGCGTGCGGCGGCGACGAGCTACGGCATCCGCCTTTTCTGTTCGTCCGAAGTCGACATCCGCGCCGACGGCTCCCTCGACTTCCCCGACGAGGTGCTGGCCGAACTCGACATCGTCGTCGCATCCATCCACTCGGGCTTCGCTGGCGACAGAGACAAGCAGACCAAACGCTTGCTGCGCGCGATCGCGAATCCATACGTCAACATCATCGGCCACCCGACCGGGGTGCTCATCGAGGAGCGCGCTGGCTACGACTTCGACAGCGAAGCGGTGTTCCGCGCGGCAGCGCAGTCCGGTACCGCGCTCGAGATCAACGCGAATCCCGCGCGCCTTGATCTGGGCGCAGGCATGGCGCGGCGCGCGAAAGAGCTTGGCTGCACGATCTCGATCGACACCGACGCGCACCACTTTGAAGATTTCGACAATCTGCGTTTCGGCGTCGGCACCGCACGCAAGGCCGGCTTGACCAAGGCCGACGTGCTGAACGCACGCGAGGCGGACGCCGTTCTCGACTTCGTCGCGGCCAAGCGCGCTACGCGCTGAAGCGCGCGAGCAGGTCCGGCGGCGCTTCGAAGTTCGGGTTGACGTACGCGCCCTGAAACCAGCCGTGCCAATCGCTGCCGCACGAATAGAGCTTGCCGCGCCGGCGCGCAAGGCTGCACAACTCTGAGCGCCGATCCGCGTCGTAGCGAAGGTACATCGCTTCGAGCCCGTCGAGCTCGTCGATCAGCCCGTCCGCGTAACCGTCGTCGACCAGCTCGGCGGGATGAGCCAGCAGCGCGATGCCTCCGGCGGCGCGGATGACCGCGGCTCCTTGTGCCGGCGTCGGCAATTCCGCGAACGCGGCTGCCGGCAGCGCGCCGAAGAAATCTTTGAAGGCAGCATGACAGCGACGGGGATCGCCGTCCACATAGCCGCGTAGGCAGAGACGCTCGATCAAGACGGGCAAGCGGACGGGCGCATCGGGAAAATCCCGTCGCCAGTCGACGCCGTGCCCCTGGTCCGCCAGCGCTTCGATCCAGCGCCGCTGGTTCGCGCCGAACACCCGCTGTGCCAGCGCGTTCGCGTAGTCCAGCCCATCGTCGTCATCGGCGACGTCGAGCCCCAAGACGTGGACGACGCGCCCCGCCGCGTACGTGGTCATCTCGATTCCGCCGATGAAGCGCACGCCGCGCTCGGCCGCTCTGCGGCGAGCCGGCACATGGCCCGAGGTCGTATCGTGATCCGTCAGCGCCATCACGCCAACGCCGGCCGACGCGACCGTGTCGACGACGGCTTCGGGCGGGAGCTCGCCGTCGCTGCGGTCGCTGTGCAGATGGAGATCGCAAAGCATGTGGCGGCCCTGCTTCGCGTCCGCGGGTGACGCCGCCCTCGCGCGAGAACGTGTTTTCCATGGCCACGTTCGTCAAACTGCGGCTCTCAAAGGCCGCACATACGCTCGCCGGACGATACTACACCTCGGCCGAGGTGTTCGCGCAGGAGCGTGAGCGCATCTTCTCCCTCGACTGGATCTGCGTCGGCCGCGAAGAGCAGCTCGCGCAGGCGGGCAGCTATTTCATCGCCGAGGTGGGCGGCGAGAATCTCATCGTCGTCCGCGATACGGCCGGCGCAGTGCGCGCGCTGTACAACGTATGCCGCCATCGAGGCACGCGCCTCTGCGAGACGCCCAGCGGCAAGTTCACCGGTGCGATCGTGTGTCCGTATCACGCTTGGACGTATGGGCTCGACGGCCGGCTCATGACGGCGCGCAATATGCGCGACGTCCCCGGCTTCGATGAAAGTGCGTTCCCGCTGCGCGCCGCAGCGCTCGCCATCTGGGAAGGCTTCATCTTCATCAACCTCGCCGACTCGCCCCAGCCGTTCGAGCGGGCCCTGGCGGCGCTGGCGGGCCGCTTCGAGCGCTGGAATATCGGCGCGTTGCGCGAGGGCGCTCGGATCGATTATGACCTGGCGTGCAATTGGAAGCTGATCCTCCAGAACTATTCGGAATGCTACCACTGTCCGCTGGTGCATCCGCAGCTCGACAAGGTGTCGCCGTGGGATAGCGGCCGCAACGATCTCGGGGAAGGCCCCGTGTTGGGCGGCTACATGTCATTGCGCCGAGGCAGCGACAGCATGACGCTGAGCGGCCATTCGGCGCGCCCGCCGCTGCCCGGCCTGCAGCCGCAGGACCGCGAACGCGTCTACTACTACGAGATATTTCCGTCGCTGCTGCTCAGCCTGCATCCCGACTACGTGATGGCGCATTATCTGACGCCGGTTGCGATCGATCGCACGCGGGTCGCGTGCGTGTGGCTTTTCGATCCGGATGGGATGGCAAGACCGGACTTCGATGCGCGCGACGCGGTCGAGTTCTGGGATATGACCAATCGCCAGGACTGGCACGTGTGCGAGCTTTCGCAGGCCGGCGTCAGCTCGCGCGCCTACACGCCCGGGCCCTACTCCCACGCCGAAGGCTTACTGCACGCGTTTGACACCCATTACCTCAGCGCCATGGAGTCGTCGCTATGAATATGAAGATGTACGGACTGCCGGCGGCCTCGCTGCTGCTCGCTTCGGCGCTCGGGGCTAGCCTAGCGGCTGCCGACACCGCACCGAGCGCAGCGCAAAGCATGTCCAGCATGCGTTTCTTGTTGGGGACATGGACCTGTTCGGTCAAAGCGGTCGACGGCTCGAATCCGCAGGTCACGACGGTCTCGACCATGTCCGCCGACGGCACCAAGATGCTGAACCGCACGGTGTCGGGCGGCGACGGCACGGGGCAGATGTGGCTCGATCCCAACAAGCGCCAATGGATCCAGACGGCCGATTCCACCAAGGGCACGAGCTCACAGATGTCGTCGGGCTGGACCGGGCACACCATCGTGTGGACCGGCACGCTCAGCGCCAATGGCATGCCGACGATGGGCTACCGCACGACGGTGGTCAAAGTCAATGACGCGAAGACGACGCAGATCGATGAGCTCGGCAATCCCAGCGGCGGAACGTGGATCACCGCAGACAGCGCGGTGTGCGCGAAGGGCCGCTAAGCGGCTATCTGCCGAAGCGGCGCTGGCGGCGTTGGAACTCGGCGACCGCCATCGCGAGATGGTCGCGGCTGAAATCCGGCCAGCAGACCTCGGTCACGTACAGCTCCGTATACGCGCATTGATACAGCAAGAAGTTCGATAGCCGGTATTCGCCGCCCGGACGGATGAGCAGGTCGGGGTCCGGCATGCCCTTGGTGTACAGATACGTGCCGAGCGTATCGTCGTCGATCTTGTCGGCGTCGAGCGCGCCGCTGCGGATGTCGCCGGCAAGCGCATGCACCGCGTCGCGCAGCTCGGTGCGCGCGCTGTAGTTGACCGCCAGGTTGAGCACGGTGCCGGAGTTGCCGGCTGTCTTCTCGATGAGATGCTCGAGCGCACGCCGCGGACGTTCCGGCAGCGCCTCCCATTTGCCGATCACCTGGACGCGCACGTTGTCGCGGCATAGCCCGTCAAGCTCTTGATACGCGAATGCGCAGCAAAGGTCGAATAGCACGGAGATCTCGGTCCACGGACGAGACCAATTCTCCTCGGAGAACCCGTAGACCGTCAACATGCCGATGCCGAAGTCGCGGCACCCGCGCACGGTCTCGCGCAGCGTGGCGATACCGCGGCGGTATCCCTCCGCGACCGGCAGATTTCGTTCGCGCGCCCAGCGGCGGTTGCCGTCCATGATGATGGCGACATGCGCGGGCATCGGTGCGTCGGCGAGCTCTATGAGCCTATGCGGTTTGGTCGAAATCATCGATAAGACCTGACGTGCCTTTCGGGATGGCGAGGGCTAAGTGGTGGCGAGGCGGGCGGGCGACCGTCCGTCGGCGGCGTGCGGTTGGGCCTTGGCGTGGACCTCGCGCACGACCGACTCGAGTTCGTCGATGTAGGCGAGAAAACGCGTGCGGCCGGCGTGGGTGATGCGGCACAGCGTCGTCGGACGTCCGTGGCCGCTCTCCTTGACGATCGAGACGACGCCCATCTCGGCCAGCGCGGTGAGGTGCCGGCTGAGATTGCCGTCGGTGAGTCCGCAGGCGTCTTGCAGATCGGTGAAGCTCAAGCCCTCCGGGTGCGCGACCAAACACGTGCACACGGCGAGCCTGCCGCGTTCGTGGAAGATGCGCTGCAAGCCGCTGTACGCGTAGGGCGCTTCGCGGCCGTTGGTGCGCGCGGGCTTCTTGCCCGCCTTGCGGGCGTTATTGGCGTTCATGAGAGATCTCCGACATCGTGTTCGACTCGATCGCGCCTTCGGCGGCGATGAGCCAGCCGATCCAGAACTGCCCGATCGCGAAGCCTGCCGCCATCACCCACCACGCGAGCGCGCTCCATTGATTGGGCATCAACAACAGCGCTGCGCCGATCAGACCGAACATCGCGGCGACCGAAAGCACTGCGCGCGGCACGTGGTTGCGCGACGCGAACAGCGCAAGGCCGTAACACGCGTACCAGATGCCGGGCAGCATCGCAGGTACGCCCTGGAGGCAGACCGCCAGGCTCAGCACAGCGCCCAGCGCCAGCGCCGGCAGCAGGCTCAAGCTGACCGTCTTGGATTGATAGCGCGCCTGACGCCCGTCGTTGCGCAAGTACCAGCCCAGCAAGTTGCCGTAGTAGACCGCGAGCGCCGCGACCAGGCACGAGATCCAGATGGTCACGTACAGGCGGACGTCTGACAGGCTGCTCGGGTGGGGCACGAGCGCAGCCTGGACGAGCCCGCCCAGCAGCGCGATGCCGCCGCTGATGGCGGCCACGCGGCTGGAATAGCCCCGGAAGCGCTGGACGCTGGCGAGCCGGTCCCTGACCTCGGTGAGATCAGCGAGCGCCCGTTCGACTTCGACGTTCATGCCTTATACTTTGTAGCACAAAGTCAGTGGAAATGCAACTCTAGTGGTGCGCGTGCTGATGCTCGTTGCCGGCTCCGGTCCGACCGGCCCACCACAACAGCCCGAGAACCCCGGCCAGGAACACCACGTTGAGCACGGTCGTATAGTTCAGAGTGATATGCTCGACGTCCGTCAACAGGTTGCCGGCCGCATGTGGGATCTGACCCGTCCAGGCGAAGAGCAGCTCGACGATCAGGCCCGCCGCCACCATGGACAGATAGAACACGCCGGTCATGGACAGCGCGAGCTTCCATCCATAATACTTGCGGTAGATGTCGATGAGCGGCAGCACGATGAGGTCAGCGTAGAGGAACGCGACCACCCCGCCGAAGCTGGCACCGCCCTGCCACAAGACCGCCGCCAACGGCACGTTGCCGATCGAGCATACGAAGCTCAACACCGCGATGATCGGCCCGACGAAGGCGTTCTCCAACGTGCGCCACAGCGGCGGCGCCGAGCTCACGAATAGATGCTGCCACCACGAATTCGGCACGCCCACCGCCAAGAAGCCGGCGATGACGAATCCGAGGATCAGGTCGACCTGCAGCATCGACCAATCCATCTGGAAGTAGTGCGCGATGTAGCGCCAGCCGGTCGCCGAGCGCAGTTTCTCGCCGAAGGTCGCGCCCGGTGCGAGCATGTCGCCGTGCTCGTGCTCGTTGCTCGTTTCGCCAGCGGCCTGACAGAACTCGCGACCTTCTTCGATGACGCGTTTGGGCAGCAGCAGTTGCGCGAGCAGCACGAAGACCGCGATAAGGATGAGCCCGCCGAGCCACTCGGCGATGACGAACGGCCAGCCCATCAGCCGCCACAACACAAGTCCTAGCTCGATGACCAAGTTGGTCGATGCGAACATGAAGACCATCGCGGTCGTGAACGCCGCGCCGCGTTTGAACAGCGATTTGGCGGTCGCCGCCGCGGCATAGCTGCATGAAGAGCTTGCGGCTCCCAGCGCGGTGGCAAGCGCGACCTCGCGCAACCCGACTTTGCCGAGAATCCGACTTAGGCCGTCCTTGGGGACGTACGCCTGGATCATCGCCGACAAGAGAAAACCGAGTAGCAACGACCAGAGCACGGCCCAGAACATCGCGAACGACGCGAGCGCCCAGTGCCAGACGAACAGCCCCAATCCGGCGAAATTGACCGCGACCGCAAAGGTCGACATCTGGCTAGCGCGTCCCCCCAGCTTCGGACAAACCCTGGCCACCTGCACGTTCAAAGCGCTCGTGTCGGCGGCGTATAGTGATGAGGGGCGTGATTTTCTGGGCGGTTACCGTACCACCCGCTGCCGCCGTGATCTTGCTGGAGCGAGGTCAGCGCCGGCGCTGTGCGGAAAGTCGTTCGAGGCTGCGCCAAGGAGAGAGCACGGAATGGATCTGGACAAACTCATCGTCTACCGTGGCGGCACGCTGGTGCCGTACGCCGAGACGAAGGTCGGGATTCTCGCCCACGGCCTGAACTACGGCACCGGCTGCTTTGAGGGCATCCGCGGTTATTGGAACGCCAAAGCGAACCAGCTCTACTTCTTCCGGCTGCTCGAACACTACGAACGCCTGGCCGATTCGGCCAAGCTGCTCATGATGGAGCTGACCGAATCGCCTGAGCGCTTGTGCGCTCGCACGGCCGAATTGGCGCGCGCAAACAACTTCCGCCAGGATCTCTACGTCCGGCCGCTCGTCTACAAGAGCGCGGAAGAGATCGGGGTGAGGCTGCACAAGGTCAGCCATGAATTCACCATCACCGCCGTGCCGCATAAGGCTTATTTCGACTCGTCAGCCGGCTTGCGGGCCTGCATTTCGTCATGGCGGCGCATCGATGACAACGTCGCGCCGGCGCGGGCCAAGTTGACCGGAGTCTACGTCAACTCGGCGTTGGCCAAGACCGAAGCGGTCTCCAACGGTTTCGACGAGGCCATTATGCTCAACAGCGAAGGCCACGTCGCGGAAGGCAGCGCGCAGAACATCTTTATCGTCCGGAATGGGATCGCCATCACCCCGCCTGTGAGCGACGGGATTCTCGAAGGCATCACGCGGCGCACCATCATCGATCTTTGCCAGCGCGAGCTGAACATCGAGGTGCTCGAGCGCAGCATCGATCGGAGCGAGCTGTATGTGGCCGACGAGGTGTTCCTCGTGGGCACGGCGGTCGAGGTAGCCCCGGTCATCGAGGTCGATCACCGCCCGGTCGGCCGCGGCAAGGTCGGCACCAAGACCGCCGCCCTTCGCGAGCTCTACCGCAAGGCGGTCATGGGCGAACTGCCCGGTTATCGCCACTGGTTGACGCCAGCGTACGATACCGGAGCAGCCAAACTCCACCAGACGGAAAAGGCCGCAGCCTCGTAGTAGCTACCCTATTCCTGTCCCGAGACCCCAAGAAGGAGCCTGTGCGGGCTCCTATAACGGAGTGTGACCAGCGTCACACGTCGAGTGGGCGCTGTAACGAACGAAGGCTACCGCGAGTCGCGGATCACTCTTATGGAAAATGTTTGGCAGAACATATCCAGAGCGCGGTTCGAAGTGGTATCGTTCAAGGACACTTGGGGGGCTGATTCCACATTCTTAGCCTTGGGTAGTCGATAAAAGAGCGACCGCACCGCCTGGCAGTGGCGGTGCGATCTGAGGCGTGTGGTCTCGCTCTCCGAGTTAACAGACCGCTTGGAGGCTAGTCATGCATTTCGGCAGTGAGTTCCACGCCTTTTCGTATCATCTCAGCATGCTCATGCAATGGGCTGCGCACATGCTCGATCAGATGATCAACAGTGGGATGAATGCCCAAGATCAGATGATCAACAGCGGCGCGCATATCCAGGACCAGCTGATCAATAGATAGTTCCACCTGCCCCTTACGCGATCTCACGGTATAAGAGGTCGACGAGGGAGGGGTCGTATTGGCTGCCGGCGCGAGCTTGCAGCGTGGTTAGCGCTGTTTGCTTTGGAAGTGGCTCGGTGCCGGCATGGCCGGTCAGGAGACGCGCATAGTCGCGGGAAATCGCGATAATGCGAGACATAAGGGGGATATTCGTCCCCCTCATGGCGTGCGGATAACCACTGCCATCAAAGGCCTCGCACTGATGCTGAACTGCGTAGGCAACCTCTTCCGGAATCACCTTCGAAGCCTTCCGTAAGACATCTGCTCCGAGCATCGGATAACGCAGGGCCTCGCCCTGCTGAGCGGGCGTTAGATTTTTGCCCTCCCTAACGTCAGCCGACAGCTTGCATTTCCCTATTTCATGGAATTCTGCGGCCCAACCCAGCTTCTCGAGATCGGTCTTGGGCATGCCGATCTTCCGGCCCAGCTGGAGCGATAGGTATCGGACGTCAGCCGCAAACTCGGCGTCCTGGGGACTAAGCAACCCCATGAAGTCCCGAATCATCTCGTGGAATTGATTCGTCACGAAGTCGCGCTCGTCTCGAGCCGCCGCGGCCTGGATGATGCGCTCGAACATCCGCGTGTGCGCCACCACGTAATAGAACACGATGGCTCCGAGGATGCCGGCGAACGCGTACATCCCCACGAGGAGATACGCCCACAGCGAAGCGACGAAGCCGGCGCGCCAGTACCGCACGAAGGACACGGGCTCGCCGAGGATCACTAATCCGGCGGCGACAAACGCGTTATTAAGGGTTTGCCCGACCATACCCATCGCTATGATGCCCAGCAACATTACCAGCGCTGAAACGATGGGAAGAGCCACGGTGGCTGCATGCGTGCCGGCATATATTGCTAACATGGCATAGGTCACAAAGGTCGTCATGCCAAGCTGTCCGGCAAGACCGCTGACAAACGTCGGAAGCGGCCTACCCTTCCGAAGCAGTTGCGCGTGCACGACGGACCATGTGATGACGCCCAGCGGCAAAGCCCAGCCGCCGATTGCTGCCACTGCCGCCGCCTGAATCGCTGTAAGCGGTACGTGCCCGCCTTGGAATCCGTCTTGCGGCCGTTCGTTTAGGACGAGGAACACACCAACGACTGCCACCGCGAGATACGCAGAAATCGTGTACTCGAGGTGCAGCGGAACGAAAACAACGAGAGCCGCGGCGGCGACGAAGAGTGAAGCATTATAGAAGTGCTTAGCTGCCGTCCGCCACGAGGCGTGCTCTCGGACGAGCCCTGTACCCGAAACCCGATCGAATTGCGCCTGCCCTGCCACAGCCATGACGCTCACCGGAACCTTTCGCGGGATATCCGCCGCCCCAGAAATCGAAGTTTGCACGAGCGTTACCCGGGGTCGCGGTCCCTGTGTATAAGTATATCGAACATGTGACCCACATCCCCTCGGATTTGTGACGCGGCTAACACAGTATGACGCTCATCACGCACACGTGTTCGACGGCCTATGTACTGTGGATAATTACGACGAGGGCGAGGGGTCCGGCTCTTGCGGAACGTCTTCCGACGAGGGACTGGGGGACGCCTGAGCGGCAGCGCTTTCAGCTTCCGCCGCGACGAACGCTTGGTAGGTCGCTCTCGAGGCACGGCGGATGAAGCGGGCCCCGTCATCGAGATCCTCGAGGTGGGTCGTGATCACGCAGATGATGTAGGGCGATCCCTCGAGATCGACGATGCCTACGTCGTTTAGCGTATCGTGCAGCGTGCCCGTCTTGTGGGCCACCACCAGGCCCTTCGGAAGAGGCTTGGGCAGCAGCTCGTTGTGCCGCTGCTCTGCCAATATCGAGAGCATGAGATCGCTGGCCGCCTCGTTCACGAGCCGCCGCTGGGCGATCATCGACAGCAGACGCATCATGTCATTGGTGCTGGTGCGCAGCGTTCGGATGCTGCTCTCGCTTGCATGGATGCTGTCGCCGAGGCGCGTCTGGCTCAGGCCGAGGCCGGCCATCGTCTCATTGATGTTCTGGCGCCCGACGAGGCGGATAAGCATATTGGTCGCCGTGTTGTCGCTATTGGCGATCATGATGCGCGCGAGATTGAGCACGGAGAACCGCATCCCGGCGTCCATATCGCACAAAGCGCCAGAGCCGCAATCGCGGTCTTGTGGAAGCAGCGTCACTTGGCGCTCGAGGCCGAAACGGCCGAGCCATACCTGCCGCATCACTTCGACCATCACCGCGACTTTGATCACGCTCGCAGCTGGAAGATTCTCGTCGCCGTTGATGTCGATCGGCGTTTGGCCTTGCGCGTCGGAGACGGTGATCGCCACCAATCCAGGCGTGTCGTTCGCCAACCGGCGCAGCTGCGGTGCCAGCGCCTGCAAACGCGCTTCAAGCGCCGGCCGCGCGTTATCGTCGACCGCGAGCACGAGGCCGCTCGACACGCTGCTGCCCGCCGCGACAAGCGCAGCGGCGATCAGCATCGCGAAAGATGCAAGACGCATTGACGTCATCGTTTTACCTCACCGGCTGCCCGCGCCTTCAGAATGGCATGAATCGGGGCCTGGGTCACGAACCGACAGCCCGATGCTCGATATCGATGTTATCGGCGTTCCGATAGATTATGGCGCCGGTAGGCATGGCGTGCGCCTCGGGCCCGACGCCGTGCGCGAGGCCGGTCTGGTGGAGAGCTTGCAACGGCTGGGTCTTTCCGTCCACGATCAAGGCAATGTCGTGGTGCCCGAATCGAGCGACACGTCCGGGGGAGGCCCAAGCCGGCCGCGACACGTCCAGGCGATCCTGACGGCGAGCGAGCATATCGCCGATACGGTCGAGCGCTCCGCGCGGGAAGGCCATTTCCCCGTGGTGATCGGCGGCGATCATTCGATGGCCATCGGCGTGCTCGCAGGCCTTGCCCGCGTGAGCGGCCCGCGCGGCGTCATCTGGATCGACGCGCATGCAGATCTGAACACGCCTGCGACCAGCCCAACCGGCAACCTCCATGGCATGTCCGTCGCGATCGCGATGGGCGACGCGCCAGAGCTGTTCCCGGCGGCGAAGTTCCCAGCGCCTTCGCTCGACGCCACGCGCTGCGTCTTCGTCGGCCTGCGCGATCTTGACCCTGGCGAACGCAAAGCGCTGCGCGATCGCGGCTTCACCTGCTTCACCATGAGCGATATCGACCGTTACGGCATCGGCAAGGTCATCGAGCAAGCGTTGACGATCGCGTGCCGCGGGCCGCGCAGCGTGCACGTCAGTCTGGATGTCGATTCGCTCGACCCTGCCCTCGCGCCGGGCACCGGGACCCCCGTGCCGGGCGGTCTCACCTACCGCGAAGCGCATTTGGCGATGGAGATGATCGCGCAAAGCGGGTGCGCTGATTCGCTCGAAGTCGCGGAAGTCAACCCCGTGCTCGACGAGCACAACCGCACCGCCTCCATCGCCGTCGAGCTGATCTGCTCGGCCCTCGGCAAGAGCATCCTGTAAAGGAGGACACGCGACGCACGACGGGCTCGTCATCGCGATCGTGGTCACAGCGCTTGCCTTCAATGTCGTCGCCGGGTTCAACGACGGAGGGAACCTGCTGGCGGCGGCGGCCTCGAGCCGTACGATTCCTGTTCCCACCGCCTTCGTGCTCATCGTCGTGTTCGCGTTCGTCGGGCCGCTCGTATTCGGCACGGCCGTCGCGGCGACGTTGGGCACGGGGATCGCCGACTACGCGAAGGCCGGAATGCCGTTGCTCCTGGCCGCCATCGCCGCCTCGCTTGCCGCCGTGCTGCTCGCATATGCCATGCGGTTGCCGACCATGATGTCGCTCTCGTTGGTGAGCGCGATGGTCGGCTCGCTCATCACCGGCGGGGACATGCACCTTGTCCACTGGCCAGGGGTCGTCAAGGTCGTCGCCAGCGCGTTTGGATCGGGGCTTGCGGGCTTCGTGATGGGCGCGCTCGCGTTTGCGCTCTTACGGCTGCTCTTACGGCCTGTGTCGCGCGCGACCGGCGACCGGCTGATGAACCTGCAGTACGGCACCGTCGCCCTGCAGGCGCTCGGGTATGGCGCCAACGATGCAGAGAAGATGATGGGGCTGATGGCGGCCGCCGTCGCCCCGCAGATCGCCGGCCAGGCGTTCCACGTGCCGCTGTGGGCGATCGGCGCTGCGATCGCCGCATTCGGGGGCGGCCTTGCGGTCGGGGGCATGCGCGTGGCCAAGACGGTGGGCGGCAAACTGTTCACCATCAGACCCGAGCACGCGCTTGCATTCCAGGCGGCCGCCGGTGCCACGGTGATGGGCGCGTCGTTTGTCGGCGCTCCGCTGTCCACCACCGAGACGACCGCCAGCGCGATCGTGGGCGTCGGCGCAGTCGCCAGGCCGCGGCGCGTGCACTGGCAGGTGGTGGCCAAGCTCATCGGCGCATGGCTCATCACGATGCCGGTCGCGTTCGCGCTCGGCACGTTGGCGGGCCTCGTCGTGCGCTGGGTAAAATGAACGCGTCGGCCGGACGCGCGGCCGAAAGGGTGAGTGCTCCATGATGTGGCTGTCCGATATGTTCACTGCCCGCAAGCAGAAGCTGTTCGCAAGCCTGTTGAGCCAGCACTCCGAGGTGATGCTCCAGGCCGCGCAGGCGCTCGAACGCTACGTCGAGCGGCCTGACCCGGCTGCCATCGCGCGTGTCTCGCAGCTAACGCAGCAAAGCCACGACATCCTCAGGCAGACCATCGCCGCACTGACCGACACGTTCGTCACTCCGTTCGACCGCCAAGATATCTACAATCTCGCCTTGGCGTTCGACGACATGATCGCGTATCTGGACAACGCCGCTCGCGAGATCACGCTGTTCGACGTCGAACCGACGCCGGCGATGGTCGAGATGGTCAAAGTGATCTCGGGCGCTACTGACGCGATCCACGAAGCGATCGCGGCCCTCGAGGACGATCAGACGCGCAGCGCACAGCGCGCGGCCGACGCGAGCAGCGCAGAAGATGTGGTGGAAGATATGTACCGGCGCACCCTGGCCGATCTGTTCAAGACCACCGATGTCCAACGCATCTTCAAGCTGCGCGAGATCTACCGGCACTTGAGCAACAGCGCCGACCGCGCTGACGCGATCGGCAAGTTGGTCGGCAAGATCGTCGTGAAGGTCGCCTAGCGCGCCCTCACGCGAGCGCCAGGCGATTGAGCTCGCCGGTCAGTGTTTCGCCCGGCTTGAGGTCGACGATGTGCAGCCCGGGGATGTCTTTGGTGAGCTCGCGCAGCCGGGCCGGCGTGCCGGTGAGCTGCGGGAACGTGCCGTAGTGCATCGGTACGATGACCTTGGTACCGAGCAGGCGGATCGCGTACGCGCCCTGCAGGGGATCCATGGTATAAAGATCGCCGATGGGCAGCAGCGCGATGTCGGGCTTGTAGAGCTCGCCGACGATCGTCATGTCGCTGTGCACGCACGTGTCGCCGGCATGATACACTTTGACACCGTTCTCAAAGGTGATGACGTAGCCGCACGCCTCGCCGCCGTAGATCACCTGGTCTCCGTCCTGGATGCCGCAGCTGTGCTCCGCGTGGACCATGGTCACCTTCATGCCGTCGTGCTCGACAGTCCCGCCCTTGTTCATGCCGATCAGCTTGTTCACGCCTTTCTTGCCCAGCCAGAGGACGGTCTCGTGGATCGCGATGCAGGTCGCGTCGTGCTTCTTTGCGATGCCGACCGCATCGGCGATGTGATCGAAGTGGCCGTGCGTGATCAACAGCGTGTCCACCTTAGCCGGATTCTTGAGGCGCGGCGGGCAGGCGGGGTTTTGCTCCAGCCACGGATCGACGATGACGTGTTTGCCCGACGGCGTCTTGAACGAGAACGCGGCATGGCCGCAAAACGTGATTTCGAGGGCTCCGAGATTCATGATGTGCGCACTCCGAAAAGATAGGGGTAGGGGCGGCCCCTCTTCGCCCACGCCAGGCGCAACGACTGCCTCCATCGTAACGGGCGCCAATGTCTTTTCAGGCACAAGCACAAGGGGTCGCTGCCCGGCTGCGATTGGCCGCCCGAGCGGCCGCGCTCTCGGGCGCCGGCATGTCCGTGGAGAGCGGCTTGCCGACGTTTCGCAGCGGCACGCGCGCGCTGTGGCGCGATCGCGACCCGATGTCGCTTGCGACCCCAGAGGCCTTTGCCCGCGATCCCGCGCTCGTGTGGGAATGGTATCGCGAGCGACTGCGCGCGCATAGCGCTGCTGCACCTAACCCGGGGCATCTCGCCCTCGCCCAGCTCGAGCACCGCATCCCATCGTTCTGCGTGATCACGCAGAACGTGGATGGCCTGCATCTGCGCGCCGGCTCGAAAGACGTGATCGAGCTGCATGGCGACGTCCGCACCTCCCGCTGCGCAAGCTGCGCGCGCAGCGTGGACACGCCGCTGGAAGGCCCGGTGCCTCCGCACTGCGAGTGCGGCGGCCTGTTGCGGCCCAACGTGGTGTGGTTCGGCGAGGCGTTGCCGCCGGGCGCCTACGAGCGGGCGCGGGAGGCGGCCGCCAACGCGGAGGTGTTCATCGTCGCCGGCACCTCGGCGATCGTCTATCCTGCGGCCGGGCTCGTCGACGTCGCGCGCGAGAACGGCGCGTTCGTCGTCGAGGTCAACCCGGACGAGACGCCGGCCACGGCGCGCTGCGACGTGTCGGTGCGGGCGCCCTCAGGCGCTTTCTTGGCGTTGGTCGTCGAGCTGCTGTAAGGCCAGCATCATCTCCTCGCGCGCCCACGCATCGGGCTCGGCGTCCACGGCGCGAAGCAGCGCCGCCCTCGTGCGCTCTACGAGATCGCCCTCACAAACGGCGTGCAGGTTGCCGAGCGCCCAACCCGCGTGGCCGCGAACCAGCGGCTTACGGTCCGCCAGCGCCTCGATGAGCGGCGGGATGGCTGCCGGATCGCGCGAGTTGCCAAGAGCCACCGCGGCGTTGCGCTGGAGCACGCCTTTGCCGCGCCACGCCATAGACGTAGGCCCGAACCACGCGCGGAATTGCGACGTGGTCATGCGCAACACGGAAGGCAGATCCATGGACGGCCCGATGTGCGGCAACGGCGCGAACTCGGGTCGCGCCGCGCTCTTGGCCGCAAGCTCCTTGCGTTGGTTGACCGGGCAGACCGTTTGGCAGTCATCGCAGCCCCACAAGCGGTTGCCGATCGCCGGACGAAGACCGCGCGGGATCGGCGTGCGCAGCTGCGTCAGATCGGAGATGCAACGCGTGCCGTCGACGCTGCCGTCAGGACCGATCGCGCCGGTCGGGCAGCGCGCGATGCACTCCACGCACTGGCCGCACGACTTGGCGAGCGGCTCGTCCGGCGGCAGCTCAAGCGTCGTGATCACTTCTCCCAGCAGAACCCACGAGCCGAAATCGCGGGTCAACACGTTGGCGTTCTTGCCGAACCAGCCGATGCCCGCCCGCACGGCGGCGGCCCGATCCACGAGCGGTCCGGTGTCGACGCACGGCATGCACCGTTCGCCCGGAAACTCCACGCTGATGAACGCCGCCAGCGCGCGCAAACGCGCGCCGATCGTGCGATGGTAATCGCTGCCCCAGGCGTGGCTGGAGATCGCGCCGCGCAGGCCGGGTGCATCCGGATCGTAGGGCTCGTATTCGGTCAGGTATGCGGTGGCAGTGCAGACGATCGACTTGGCGCCCGATAGGGCGTCCGCCGGCCGGCAAGCGCGTTCGACGGTCTGGTCGGGATAATTCCAATTGGCGAGCAGCCCCTCGGCGACACGCCGTTTGAACACGTGTTCCGTGTCCGTGAACGGCTGCGCGCTCGCGATGCCGACGAGATCGAAGCCGATCTCTTTGGCGCGGGCGATGATGCGGTCTTTAGGCGAGGCCTCGACCGAGATCACGTCGTGGTTGCGGTCGTCTGGGGAAAATCGAGCGTGACCGTGCCATGCACCGGCAGGCCGTTGAGCGTCGCTGCGCGGTACGTGGATTTGCGCGCAGCGTCGACGGCGGCCGCGTCGAGCGCCGCATCACCTGACGAGATGACGACGCGGACGTTCAAGACGTCACCATCCGGTCCGATGTCGACTTCCAAGCGCACGTGATGCCCGGTTTGTGCGCCTGTCGCACCGCCGACGAGCGAGGCGAGCGAGAGCACGCGCGGCGGGTTGTCATCGCCCCACACGACGGCGCCTGCGATGCGGCTCTTGTCCGCGCCGGTATCCGCTTGCGCGCTTTCGCCTTTAGGCGGTGCGCCGGCGGGCATCAAATCGGTGGCGGCCGCAGAATCCGGACCGGCGGTCGGGCTTGGTCCGACCTCCGGATGGACGGACAGCATCGCCGTGCGGCGCGCCGGCGGCTTGATCGCGTGACGCGCCGATCTTGTGCCGAATTCCAGATACTTGAGCGGCGCGACGTTGGCGATAGTCCGCACGTAGATCTTGGGCGGCGGCGTCGGCGTCGGCGTGACCGTCGCCAGTTTGGCGCGCGAAAGGGTGACGACCGAAACGCTCTGGTCCGGCGTGTCGGGCGTACGGAAGATCGGCGAGATGGCGGTGACCGTCGGACCGAGAGTGAGGTGAAGCGCGAACGACAGCCCGACGAACAGGAACAGCCCGACCAACGCACGTCGACGGAATCGCGGTGCGCTGCCGGGGGTCAAGGGGATATGGCCTGCTTCGGGTCTACCCATGAGAGCCACCCACTCCGCCCTAGAGGGCGGAGTCTTCGCGACCCCCTATTTGGCCGCCTTTGGGCGCTGCGCGGCCTGCATGTCGAGAAGCTCCTGGTATTTCTTGGGCATGCCTGGTTCGTAGGTCAGGAACGATGGGATCGGGTATCGGATGCCGCCCTTTTGGGTGCCCTCGAGGCCCTCGACGAGTTCGTCGATCTTGTGCCACGGCAGGCTGAACGCCATTTCATCGTCCTGAGCGCCGGCGAAGATGCGGTCGCCGTTGCATGGCAGGACGACCTGGTATTCGCCGGTCCGCAACGGGACGACAAGGTGATCCGAGCAGTCCATCCGGGCGGCGAACGACGACGCGATGCGGCCGCCCTCTTTCCACAGGGCGGCAGCCACAAGGCGCATGACCTGCGCCGCGTTTCCATAGATGATGAGCACGTGCGGCTCGTATTCGGCGCGGGCCAGCGGACCGAACACGATGGCGTCGATCTCGCCGGGCGCGAACTTCTCGACCGACGCCTCGCTGCGCGCTCCGGCATCCTCATCCTTGGTGTACATGCCGGCGCATAGATTGCCTTCTTCATAATAGGCGTTGGGAGCGGCGAAGCCGGCGACGAGAGCACCGAGCGGGCATTTCATGTCCTCGGCGCGCAGGACAGTGGTCCAGCCGTATTTGCGCGCGATCCCCCATCCCTGGCACACGGTGACATGGCGGTCCATGTCCGCGAGCGGACGCTTCGCCTTGGGCGGCGGCGCCTCACCGTCGCGCAGAAAACGCACGGCGACCGGGAACGTGGTCGGACGGATGAACTCGTCGAGCTTGGCGGCGGCGGTCGAGGTATTCATGAGGAACCGGGTTCGCGCCGCGTGGCCGCAGCTCCGGCAATCAATATTCTGAGGCTTCGCTGGTGCCGACTTCGAAGAACGAAAAATCGGACGGCGTCGTGGCGAACTTGAAGTCCGTCAAGGTGTACGTCAGGCCGTCATACCCGCGCGAGGTCGTGCTCTGCATGAAGCCGCCCACGCGTATGCTCGCGCTGGTCGTCTCCTCCGTCATGAGCCAGGCGCCTTGTTCGATCGTATATCTGACTCTCCATGAAACCCCAGACGCGGGCCCTTTCGGGAATATGCCGGCGCTTGTGAGCTCCCAGGGCACAAACGTCTCGGTGTCCACCAGCATGTCGCGCAGCCGGTACTCGTCGGGACGTTCGACCGGCACCAGTTTCAAGTGATAGGCCCAGCGCACGCCGTAGGGCCTTATGTCGACGAGGGTGATGTCATAATCGCGAGCGATCGCCTCGACGTGGCCGAGCGAGCGCAGATCCGAAGGCTCCGGCGCAGGCGTTGGGCTGAGCCCCATGACTTCGCCAGGGGGGCGCAAGCCGAACGAATACAGCGGCGAGATCTGCGGCACGCCGAAGGGCTCCTCTTGGTGGCCCTTGGTGTGAGTCTGGAAGGTGAAGCCGAGAATCGCGAAGTTGGTGCCGTACGGATTGTCCGGCTTGCTCGTCGTCTCGATCGGCGTCTTGTGCGTCAAGACGATGTCGTCTTGCGCGCGCACGATCGAGCGGAACGACTCGTAAAAGGGCTTACCGCCGGTGTTGGAGCGCACGTGCACGATGAACGTGATATACGTCGGATAGCGCACGGTCTCGAGGACCTCGCGCGCCTTGTCGAAGATGGCCTGACCCGACATCCCTGCGGCCGCGCCTGTGGGCTGCTGATCGGGCACGTCGGCGAAGTCGCCGAACGCATCGAGTGAAGATGCCGGTTCGGTGGTGAAGGTCCCGACGCGCTCGGTCAGAGCGCGCGGGCAATCTCGCGGCGCAGTCGTGCGCACGACGAACTCGAGCTCATACGTCGTCGAGGGGGCCAAGCTCTTGGGATGGATGGCCGCAAGCGCTGCGGGCTTGCCGTACAGCGACGTGAACTCGATGCCGGCGAGATCGTTCGAGCGCGAGGTCACCTCGCGCACCGGCAGGTCGAGCGCGTCGCCCGAGTCGGGCACGAGCCGGATGCGTTCGACCGCCGAGAAGTTCGCCGCGTCGGTCGCGACCACGAGGCGGGGCGTCTTGAACGCAACGTCGGTCGCGCCTTCGGCTGGAACGATCGAACGGAAGAGCGGCTGCGCCAGGACGAACGACGGATCGCAATCGGCGCGGGCGCTTGCGCGGCACGAAATGACGGCGACAGCGACCGCGGCCCAAGTTACGAGCGCTCGCGTGCGGGTGCTCAGGCAAAGACTCCGCTTCGGCTAGGCGTTACGCGTAGATGCCGCGCGTCTGATAGCAGTCGACCACGCGGCGGATGGCAAGCATGTATGCCGCCTGGCGCAGCGGCGCTTTGTAGCGCTCGGCCATGTTCCAGACCTCGTCGAAGTTCTCGCGCATCACATCTTTGAGGCGCTCGTTGACCTCGCTCTCGCGCCAGTAGTAGCCCATGCGGTCCTGCACCCACTCGAAATACGAGACCGTCACGCCGCCGGCGTTGGCGAGGATATCGGGGATGATCGTGATGCCGGCGTCCGACAGGATCTTGTGGGCCTCTGGCGTGGTCGGACCGTTCGCGCCCTCGGCGATGAGAAACGCCTTGATGTGACGCGCGTTCTTCTCGGTGATCTGGTTCTCGATTGCGGCCGGCACGAGGATGTCGCAGTCGAGCTCGATCAGCTGCGTGTTGCTCACCGGCGTCGCCCCCGGAAAACCTTCGAGACTGTGCTTGGTGTTCTTCGGCTGCGCGATGTATTCGATCGCGGCGTTCGGGTCGATGCCGCTCTTGTCGTGCAGGCCGGTGAATTGATCGCTGATGCCGACGATGATGGCGCCCCGCTCGTGCAGCAGCCGCGCCGTGATCGAGCCGACGTTGCCGAAGCCTTGCACGGCGACGCGCTGCCCGCGCAGCTGTCTGCCCATCTTCTCCAACGCCGCTTCGATGCAGATCATCACGCCGCGCCCGGTGGCCTCCACGCGTCCGCGCGAACCGCCGACGCACAGCGGCTTGCCCGTGACCACCGCCGGCGTATGCGCGCGCAAGTGCATGGACACCGTGTCCATCACCCAGGCCATCGTCTGCGCGTTGGTGCCGACGTCGGGGGCAGGGACGTCCTTGTCAGGACCGATCACTTCGATGATCTCGGCCGTGTAGCGGCGCGTCAGCCGCTCGAGCTCGCCGATCGACAGCTTTGAAGGATCGCATGTCACGCCGCCTTTGCCGCCGCCGAACGGGAGGTCCACCACCGCGCATTTCCACGTCATCCAAAACGCCAGCGCCGTCACTTCATCGAGCGTCACGCCGGGATGGTAGCGGATGCCGCCCTTGGCCGGACCGCGCGCGAAATTGTACTGGACCCGGTAGCCGGTGAAGACCTCGAACTCGCCGTTGTCGCGCTGGAACGGGATCGAGATGATCATCTGGCGCGAGGGGTGGGTCAGGATGCGCCGGATGGTCTTGCTCAGATCGAGCCGATCGGCAGCTTCATTGAAATAGGCGATCGCCTCGCCGAACACTCCCGGTTCGTGCGCGTAGCGCTCCTTGGTCTGAAGCGCCCCCTGCGGTTGGCTGTTCTCGACTTTGGTTGCCATCATCGTTCCTTACACGTTGAACTTGAAGTTGACGACGTCGCCCTCTTGCATCACGTAGTCGCGACCTTCGGAGCGCAAGAGCCCGGCTTCGCGGACGGCTGCGAGAGTGCGCAGGCGCGCGAGGTCGTCGTACGACGCGATCTCCGCGCGGATGAAACCGCGCTCGATGTCGCTATGGATCTTGCCGGCGGCCTGCGGAGCTTTGGTGCCGCGCTCGATGGTCCAAGCGCGCGTCTCCTTCTCGCCGGCCGTGAGAAAGGTCATCAGATTGAGGAGGCGGTAGGCGCCGACGATCAGCCGGTCCAAGCCGCTTTGCTCCACTCCCAGTTCTTTGGCGTATGCCTCGGCCTCATCGGGCGGCAGGGCCGCCAGCTCGGCCTCGAGCTTGGCGCAGACGACGATGCACTCGGCCTGTTCAGACGCCGCTCGCGCTCGCACCGCGGCGACTTGCGGGGGCTCTAATTTCAGGCTTGCTTCATCGACATTCGCGACGTAGAGAAGCGGCTTGGCGGTGAGCAGCGACAGCTCCTTCGCCAGCGCTGTTTCGAGCTCGTCGCGCGCCACGATGCGCGCCGGTTTTCCCTCGTTCAATCCCGCGCTCAGTCGCTCGAGCGCGTTGACCTCGGGCGCGAGTTTGGGGTCGGCCTTGGCGCGTGCGCGCGCTTTCTCAAGCCGTTTCTCCACCGTCGCAAGATCGGCCAATGCCAACTCGACGGTGATGATGTCGATGTCGCGCAACGCATCGGGCCGCTCTTCCACGTGCACGACGTTGCCGTCCTCGAAACAGCGCACGACCATCGCGATGGCGTCCACTTCGCGGATGTGCGACAGAAACGCATTGCCGAGACCTTCGCCCTTGGATGCGCCGCGCACCAGACCGGCGATGTCGACGAACGTCGTGGTGGACGGCACGATCTGCTTGCTCGCGAAGATCTCCGCCAACACGCCGAGGCGCGGATCGGGCACGGGCACGATGCCGACGTTGGGATCGATGGTGCTGAACGGATAGTTGGCGGCAGCGACGCTGCTGCGCGTGATCGCGTTGAAGAGCGTCGACTTGCCGACGTTGGGGAGTCCGACGATGCCGCAGGCGAGCGACATCAGCTCTGCGCCGTGCTGTCGGAGGCCTCGCCGGCGGGCAGCCATCCTTTGGTCTGCAGCGCCGCGGCGATGCGCTCGCGCACGGTGCTCTCGTCCGCGTCCAAGAACGCGTCGGGCGTGCGGATGGAGATGCGAAAGCTGGCCTCGGCGGTGCTGAAATCGTCGAGCGAGACCTCGAGATTCTTGGGATCGATCTTCGAGCCCGCCACCGCACCGGTCGCGATCGTCAGGATCTCGCGCTTCATGTTCTGCACCGAATCGTGCCAGGCCAATGGCACGCTGATCTCGAGCCGCTTGACCCCTTTGCTCAGATTGGTGACGGCGTAGATGTTGCCGTTGGCGATGAACACCGTGCGTCCGTGCCGGTCGACGATGCGCGTGCTGCGCAAGCCGATCGCCTCGACCATGCCCGCGAGCTGGCTGTTGATGCCGGTGAGGATCTCGATGCGGTCGCCGACTTCGAACTGGTTCTCGGCGAAGATCGAGTAGCCGGCCAGCAGGTCGCGCACGACCCACTGCGCGCCGAATGCAAGCACGGCCGTGATGGCGCCCGCCGACCAGATCGCCGGACCGACGTTGATATGCCAGATATCGAGCAGGACCAGCACGAACACGACCGCGACGGCGATGTCGACGATCGACTTGAGCGGCTGCAGGTACGTCGAGATGCGCGGATGGCGCAGCAGCAGCCGGCGTGCGAAAAAGCGATCGATGCCGGCGTGGGTGAGGCGCCACACGATAAAGGCGACGAGCAACGCGCCCGCGGTCTCGTAGCCTTGGACGAGAAGCGCGTGATATGCAGACGAGGGCGCGCCGGGAAACGCTGGCGCGGCGGGAGTCGGCGTCGCTTGCACGGCCCGCGGCCTTCCAGGGCGTCGTCGGACGGTCCTGCGCCGCGCCGTCCGATACGATAGGAACCACCATTTTTCTGCGCGAAGGGCGCGTCGATTTCACATGCGCCAGATGAAAGTGGATAAGCTCGGCATCGACCTGCTCACACATGATCCAGTGGTGATACTCAAGGACTTGGAGGGCAGGCGCTACTTGCCGATTTTGATCGGAGCCTTCGAGGCCACCGCGATCCAGCTCGCGCTCGAAGGCCAGGCCGTGCCGCGTCCGCTTTCGCACGATCTCATGAAGTCGATGCTCGACAGCCTCAACGCGAAGCTGACGAAGATCGTCATTCACGACATCCGCGACAGCACGTTCTTCGCGAAGCTGGTGCTCGAGTGCAACGGCGAGGATCAGGAGATCGACGCGCGCCCCAGCGACTGCATCGCGCTCGCGTTGCGCGCCAATGCGCCCATCTACGTGAGCGACAAGATCGTCCTGGAAGAATCGGTGTACGACAAGAAGGCTGAGGAAGAAGAGCTGCAGCGCTTCAAAAAGTACATCGAAAGCCTCAAGCCCAGCGATTTCAAGACCGAGTCCTGACGCGATGGCGCATTCGGCCGAGATCGGCGTCTTCGGAGGCTCAGGGTTCTACTCGCTGATCGACGGCATGCACGAGATCAAGATCGAGACGCCCTACGGCGCGCCGTCGGACGTCGTCGCGGTCGGCGAGATAGGCGGCCGGCATGTCGCATTCCTGCCGCGCCACGGCAAGACGCATTCCCTGCCGCCGCACATGATCAACTACCGCGCCAACCTGTGGGCGATGAAAGAGCTGGGCGTGCAGCGCATCATCGGGCCCACCGCGGCGGGCTCGCTGCAAGGTTGGGTGAAGCCCGGCGATTTCGTCGTCTCCGACCAGCTGGTGGACCGCACGAACGCGCGCAAGGACACGTTCTATGACGGACCGGTGACCACGCACGTCTCGTTCGCTCATCCGTACTGCCCGCAGGTGCGCGATCTCGCGATCGACGTCATCGGCAAGCTCGAGATCCCGGTGCACGAGCGCGGCACCGTGGTGTGCATCCAGGGACCGCGCTTCTCGACGGTGGCCGAGAGCCGCTGGTACGCGTCGGCCGGCTGGGAGGTCATCAACATGACCCAGTACCCGGAGGCCTATCTCGCGCGCGAACTGGAGATGTGCTACGCGAACATCTCGCTCATCACCGATTACGACGTCGGGCTTGAGGGCGAGGAGGGCATCGAGCCGGTGACCCACGAGGGCGTGATCAAAGTGTTCACCGAGAACAACGAACGCGTCAAGCTGGTGATCCACGAAATGGTGGCGCGCATGCCCAAGGAACGCACCTGCACGTGCGGCTCGGCGCTCCAAGGAGCGCGGCTGGGCTAGAGGCCGTATCGCCCCAGCTCCCCGACGATCCGTCTGCCCTGATAGCGCGCCAGCGTCATCACCGAGATCATCGGGTTGGCGCCGCACGACGTCGGGAACACCGACGCGTCGCACACGATGAGATTTCTGGATCCGTAGAGCTCACCGCGCGAGTTGACGACGCAGCGTTTGGGGTCCTCACCCATCTTCGCGGTGGCCTGGCAGTGCGCCGACGTCAGGAACGTCTGACACGGCAAGAACTGCAGTTGATCGCACGCTCGCGCTTGCGCGGAGTTCGTGAAACGCGCGCTTGGGAGACCGGGAAGCTGTTCTTCTGACGTCAGCACCGCCTCTTTCGCGCCGGCGGCGAGCATGATCTCCACCCCCGTGCGCGCGGCGAAGCGCAGCCGGTTCTTGTCATCTTCGCTGAGGCGATAGCGGATCGCCGTCGCACCAACCGCATCGTCCCACGTGACGCGGTTATGCGCATCGGACGCATCGATCAGCATCGCGCCGAAGCCGGCGAGATTCGAGTAGCGCGACATCAAAGAGAAATGATCGCCGGCGATGCCGGGCAGCGCGACTGAAGCGCTGACCGGGTGATCGAACAGGCACTCGTAATACAAGCCGTGGCTTTGATAGAAGTGATCGCTGTAGATGGTGCCCGTGATGCCGCGATAGTTCACGAGCGCATGGTCGAACGCGCCCGCGACCGGCAAGCTCGGGTGCAGCACGAGGCCGGATCCGATGAGCTGGTTCGGGTCGGGCACGCGCGAGCGTTGCAAGAGCGCCGGCGTCTCGATCGCGCCCGCGCTCAGGATCACGACCTTCGCGCCGATGGCGAGCGGTCCGGGCTCGACCGAATTGCGCTCCGAGCCGGCCGATGTCGGCCGCACCGTCGCCGTCGCGCCGGTGGGAACCCGGTCGTTGCCGCGTTGCGCGAACTGGATCGACTCGACGTCGCAATGATGGATGAGCTGCACGTTGCGGCGCAGCGCGTCGCGCACATAGGTCGCCATCGTGCTCATCTTGCGATCGTACGCGCAGCCTTGGCCGCAGTAGCCGCAGCCGATGCAGTCCACCATGTTGAGCTCGAAACGCTTGGTGGGGATGCCAAGCGCCTTGCACCCGGCGGCGAACACGCGATTGTTGTCGTTGACCTCGGCGTCCGCGGCCTGGTGCACGTTGATGCGCCGGCGCACCTCTGCAAGGCACGTCGCCATGTTGAGCCCGCTGATGCCTAAGTCGTTGGCGGTGCGGTCGAACGAGAACGGGCCTGCTCCGTAATCGTGGCGCCAGCGGCCCCACACGTCTTGACGCGGATCGAAGCACAGCGCGAAGTTGACCGTCGTGCCGCCCCCGACGCATTCACCGCCTTGCACCGGCATCGATCCGTCCTGCGTCGCGCGCGCGCCGCGCTGCGCGTAGAGCACGCTCATGTCGAGCTCGCGCTGATCGAAGAACTCGTGGGTGTAGTAGCCGCCCTTCTCCAGCAGCACGATCTTCTTGTTGGTGAACTCCGAGAGCGTCGCGGCCATGACGCCGCCTGCCGCGCCGGCGCCCACGATCAGGATGTCGGCATCGAGGCCGTTCACGGCGTCCGCGCGTGGAGCAGCGGGCCGGCGTAGCCGATGGCCGGCCACGCCGCATCCATCGAGTATGCCGCGGCCATGACCAGCGTCTTCACGGAGCGATAGAAGCGCCGGCGCAGGCCGAGCGAGCTGTGGGCCCACAGCATCATATACGCCCGCCCGTCGGCGAGCGGGAGCTGTCGGAACGACGTGGCCCCAGCCGGCCAATGCGCGCTTTGCGCCTGATAGGCATGCGCGTCTGCCGCGACGCGCGCGTTGCCAGGCGAGGCGACGCCTTTCTCATTCTGCTCGGGCGGATACATCGCCACCTCGGCCGCGACGAGCGAGTCCGGCGGCGCGGCGAACGCCGAGAGATCATCGAAGAGCGCGAGATTGCGCTGCAGCGCGGCGTCGTTGTCGAGCGCGGTGAGCTTAGCGGCCCCGGCGGTGACCTGGGCGGGCGTGAGCGGGAAATGCGGATCGTCAAATGGCAGCAGTGCTACGACGATCGCGCTGAAGACGGCGCTGGCGGGCTGGCCCGCTGGGCCGGCCGGCGCTGCTACCGCGATAGGATCGCCGGCGAGCAGCCCGCCCGCGCGCAGCCAGCGCAGCGACGACGCGACCGTCAGCGATGCGGCGAGAAATGCGCGCCGGTCCATCACAGGCTGCGCAATTGGATCTGGAGCCAGCCGAACGTGGTGGCCGGAGCGACGTTGGTTCCCGCGACCCTGTCGGCCTCCTTGATCGCATCGATGGCATCGGCCGCCTTGCGCGCGGCGTCGGCGCCGAGCGCGCTTACCGTTTTCTGGTACTCGCCGGCCGCAGACGCATCGAAGAGCGCTTTCTTGTTGCCAAGCGCGCTCACCATGACGTCTCGCGCCGTCACTCGAGCCTGGCGCAGCACCTCGCCCAGCTGGCGCCGTGCTTCTTCGCGGTCGTCTTTGTCGAACTCGGGCATAGGCGGCAGCCGGTCCGGCGTGCGCAGACAGGCGAGCAGCCATTCGCGCGCGGCGGCGCGCAGCGCAGCGGCATCTTCGTCGAGCTCGTCGATCGCGTCGCCGAGGCTGCCTTGTGCGCGGCGTGCGATCTCCGCGGCGCGCGCGCGTGGCACATCGTACTCGGCCACGAGCTGCCGCTCGATCTCCTTCTCGCCGATGGGATCGAAGCGCACCAGTGCGCAGCGCGACCGGATGGTGTCGATGATGCTCTCGAGATGCTCGGTCGTGATGAGGAAGAGCTTGCCGGGATTCGGCTCCTCCAGCTCCTTGAGCAGCGCGTTATACGTCGCATCGTTGGTGACGTTGTCGAAGTCGGGCAGGATGGCGACGAGCTTGTTGCCCTCGTAGCTCTTGAGGTTCATGAGCTGGATGATGCGCCGGCTCGTCTCGATCCCGATGTCGCTGGTCTTGCGCTCTTGCTTGCCGGCGAACGCGTCGGCCGCGCGCACGAAGTCCTCGTCGACCACGATCGTGTCGCCCGAACTGCCCGCCAAGCCGCGCCTGCAGGCGCTGCACTCCCCGCAATAGCCGGCTGGAAACGACTCGGGGTTCTCGCACTGCAGCGTCAGCGCCAACGCGTGAGCGAACGTCTTCTTGCCGACGCCGCGCGGACCGTAGAAGATGTAGGCATGCGCAAGACCGTCGCGTCCGACGCGCCGGAAGTACTCGACGACCTGCTCTTGATCGACGAAGCGCTTGGGTGCGGGCGGCCTAGGCGGCGGCTCGACGACCGTCTCGGGCTTTCTCTTGGGCACAGCGCCTCGGGGTTCGGCGATTCGCGCGGACGCGCCTACGCGCCCGTGCGGCGCGTCAAGACGACTTCGCGGATCTGCGCCGCCAGTTCGTCTTCGGGTCGCGTTCCGTCGAGCATGATCACGCGGCCGGGGTCTGCCGCGGCCACGCGGCGATAGCCCTCCGCGACGCGTTCGTGGAAATCGAGTTTCTCGCGCTCCATGCGATCGGCCGTCCGCCGCCGCCCGCGCAGGCGTTCGCGCGAGACCTCCACCGGTATGTCCAGCAAAAAGGTCAGATCCGGCGCGAGGTTGCGCGCCGCGAACATCGTGATCTGCATGAGCGTCTCGACCGGCAGCTTGCGCCCGTATCCCTGGTAGGCGAGCGTCGCATCCCAGAAGCGGTCGCACACGACGATGCGGCCCTCATCGAGCGCCGGCTCGATCACCTTGTCGACCAGCTCGGCGCGCGAGGCTGAGAGCAGCAGCGCTTCCGCTTCGCGCGACATCTGGCCGAGCGGATCGATGAGCAGTTCGCGCAAACGTTCTCCGAGCGGGGTGCCGCCCGGCTCGCGCGTGAAGATGAACGGGATCGTCGTCTGCGCCAGATAATCGTGCAACAGGCGGACCTGCGTCGTCTTGCCCGCTCCTTCGATGCCCTCGAAGGTGACGAACAGCCCTCGGGCTATTGAAGCGCCTCCTTGAAGACGCGGACGCGGCGGTTTGGTTCGGCGCCGGTCGAGCGGGACTGCAGGTCGTACTTCTCGGCCAGCTGGTGCTGCAGGCGCCGGATATAAGACGATTGCGGCGAGAGCTCGACCGGCTTGCTGTGCAGCATCACCTGATACACGGCCTCCTCGGCCTCGCGCAGCGCGAGCTCTTCATCGTCCATGGTCGGCAGGTCGAACAGATCGCGCATGCACGACTGGATCTGCGAGGTCGTGTTCGTCTTGAGCGCGTAGATCGGCACGTTCTGCGCCGCCATCGCTTTGAGTTTGCCGTGGTCGCGCCGCTCGAGCGCTTTGAGTGTGAGGACGACGTCGGCATCGTCCCAGTGGCGCACGACTTGAGCGGACACGCGCAGATTGGAGACCGCGCGCTCGATCTTCGAACGGCTCACGCCGTAGGGGAAGACCCGCACGGTCTCGCTGGCGCCGTCGTCCTCTTCGGGTTCCACCTCAAAAGGCGCGCTCAAAGAGCGCGCCACTACATTTTTCTTATGATGGCCATTTCCGTTGCCGTCGTACCGCGTCTGCACGGTCTGCGCTTCGGCCTTTTGCACCACTTCCACGCCGCCGCGCTCGTTGCGGACGCGGATCTCCGGTTTGGGTTCGTGGCCGCGCAGCATCGCATCGACGACTTCATCCACCGGGGCGTGGATCGCGAGGCGGTTGCGGTCCTGGATCTCGATGACCACGTCGAACGTGGGCGGCGCTTTGCGTTCCAGCACGGTCTTGCGCGTGCCGCGGCGTTTGGCTTCTTCATCGGAGAGCGTGACCGCGCCGATGCCGCCGATGAGGTCCGACAGCGTCGGGTTGACCATCAGGCTGTCGAGATCGATGCCGTGCGCGGTGCCGATGAGCTGCACGCCGCGCTCGGCGATGGTGCGCGCGGCCAGCGCCTCCGCCTCGGTGCCGATCTCGTCGATCACGATGACCTCGGGCATGTGGTTCTCGACCGCCTCGATCATCACCGCGTGCTGATTGGCGGGCGCGTCCACCTGCATGCGGCGCGCGTGGCCGATGCCGGCGTGGGGCACGTCGCCGTCGCCGGCGATCTCGTTGCTCGTGTCCACGATGACGACGCGCTTGCGCACGTCGCCCGAGGAGAGCACGCGCGCCACCTCGCGCAGCATGGTCGTCTTGCCGACGCCGGGCTTGCCCAGCAGCAGGATCGATCTGCCCGCGCGCACGACGTCAAGGATGATGTCGATCGTGCCGTACACCGCGCGCCCGACGCGGCTGGTCAGGCCGACGATCTTGCCCGAACGGTTGCGCAGGCACGAGATCCTGTGCAGCGTCTGCTCGATGCCCGCCCGGTTGTCTTTGCCGAACGCGCCGATGCGCCCGACCACGTACGCGATATCGTCGGCGACCACCGGAACCTGGGACAGATAGCAGAAGTCGTGCGGAAAGCGCGCCTCCGGCAGCCGCCCGAGGTCGAGGATGACTTCGATGAGATCGTGGATGTTCGAGAGTCGGGTGAGCGCCTGGCGGATGGCCGGCGGGAAGATGTCGAGGAGCGCGTAGAGTTCCCAGTCGCCGCTTTGGGTCGCGGCAAGGTCCTCTTTCAAGTAATCGTCACCTCTGGACTTGTTCTATGGAAGCACGCGGATGGTGCGCAGCGTCTGGTCCACGGGTCCTTGGATGTGGACGCCGGCGCGCAATTCCAGCCGCAGATAGTCGATGGTCTCTTTCGTCAATCGCTCCCCCGGGCACACGATCGGGATGCCGGGCGGATATGGCGTCACCACCTCTGCGCAGACACGCCCTGCGCTGCTACGGAACGGTACTTCGACGTGGTCGCTCAGGAAGGCCTCCCTCGGCGTGACGACGAGTTCGGGAATCGGGGGCAAACGGTACGATTTCTTCTTCAAGCGCTCGTCCAGCACGCCGGTCGGGGAATAGATGTCGATCTGCCGGTCCTCGCGCGCCAATTCGCCGACGGCGAACACGAGCCGATCGATGTGGTCTTGCGTGTTGCCGAGGCTGATCAATGCCACGACGTTGAACAGGTCGGCCAATTCGACCTGGACGTTGTAGCGCTTGCGCAGGATCTGTTCAGCCTCGTAGCCGGTGTAGCCGAGGTCCTTCACGGTGATCACGATGCGCGTCTCATCGTAGCCGGCTACGCCGGGCCGGCCGACCTGGTCCAGACCCATGCAGTAGACGTCGGGGATGGCGTTGAGGCGATTGCGCGCGTCGCGCGCCAGCTCGAGCGTCCGCCCGAGCAGCTTCTCTCCTTGGGTCGCCATCTGCATGCGCGCGACGTCGAGCGAGGCCAGCAGCACCTGGTTGGGGCTCGTGCTCTGGAAGATGCGCAGCGTGCTGTTCAGCCTGCCGATGTCGATGCGCGCGCCACGCGTGTGGATCATCGATGACTGGCTCATGGCGGCCAGCAGCTTATGGGTCGAGTTGACGCAGACATCTGCCCCGATCGACGTCGCCGACGGCGGCAGCTCCGGATGGAAATGCAGGTGCGGTCCCCAAGCTTCGTCCACCAGCAGCAGTTTGTCGCGCCCGTGCACGATGCGCTCGATCTCGGCGAGGTCTGCGGTCGCGCCGTAGTAGGTCGGGCTCGTGATGAAGACCGCCTTCGCCTCAGGATGCTCGGCCAGCGCCCGTTCGACGGTCTGCGGCGTGACGGCATGGTCGAGATGCAGCTCTTGGTCGACTTCCGGCTGCACGTACACCGGCCGCGCGGCGCTCATGATCAGCGCGCTGACCGCGGACTTGTGGCTGTTGCGCGGCAGTACCACGGTATCGCCCGGACGCAGCGCGGTCATCAGCATCGCCTGATTGCCGGCCGTCGAACCGTTGATGAGGAAGTGCGTATGGTCGGCACCCCATGCCTGCGCCGCGAGCTTGTGCGCTTCGCGCAGTGCTCCGGTCGGCGCGTTGAGATCGTCGAGATTGCCGACCTGCGTGAGGTCGATGGCCAGGACGTTGTCGCCTATGAAATCGCGCAGGCGCTTGTGCATGCCCAAACCCTGCTTGTGGCCGGGCGTGTGGAACGGAATGGTGCCGCTTATGACGTAGTCCATGAGGACGTCGAAATACGGCGTACGACGTTGATCGAGTCGGGGCACGGAAAATGCTCCTGTAGTCCCGGCCTCTTGAGGCCGGGCTCGCGAAAGGGTGCGGGAGGAGCCTAGCTTACCAAAATTCCCAGAAGTGCCGGCATGCGGGGAGCAGTCGGTGGCGCTGTTCGAGGCGGGCGGCATGCCGGATCATGACGCGCACGTTTTTCGTGGTTGCCGTACGTCGCCCTCCATCCCGGCACGGAGACACGGGATGTGGTATAATCGGGGCACAGCGACTCTAGGCATTTCCAGATAGCCGCCCCCCGTACTGCCGCAACGGCGTACATCACTGTCGGGTGGCTTATTTCTTGGTGAATACGAATGATATCGACTGTTGTCCATTACTGTAAGGAGCTTCCATGTACGCTCGCATGCTCAAGATGAATCTCAAACCTGCCCACCTCTCCGACTGGAACGTCGCATTCGACAAGCAGATCCTTCCCGCGCTGCGCAAAGAGAAGGGCTTCCAGGATCAATTCACGCTCGTCGGACCGAACGGAGTGGAAATCGTCTCCATCAGCCTGTGGGATAGCAAAGATAGCGCAGAGGCATACAATGCCGCGACCTATCCGGAGCTTCTCAAGGCGTTGTCGAACATGCTCGACGGTAGCCCGCAACTCAAGACCTATGAGGTCGGCAGTTCGACCTTCCACAAGCTCCCCGTCCACGCTACCGTCTAACAAGTTCACATCGTTTCATCCACTGGAGCGGCCGCAATCCCGGCCGCTCCTCATTTTGTAGGAGGTCCCCGTGTCTACGAGTCAGCTCACGCGCGAAGATGAGTCCATCGACCACGGCGACGAGATCGCCGTGGAGCTTGCCGTCAACGGGGACACCACGTCAGGCCTCGCACGGGTCATCGTGCAAGTCCACACCAACGCCGGCCATTTCCGCGGATGGGGTCCGAGGGTTCTGATCTAAGGCGCGCAAAGCTCGGCTCGGATGAAGGCGCTGCGCATCACCCGCCCGGGCGGTCCCGAGGTCCTCGAGATCGCCGACGTGCCGGCTCCCGAACCCAAGCGCGACGAGCTATTGGTCCGCGTGCGTGCCGCCGGCGTCAATCGCGCCGATACCATGCAGCGGCGCGGACATTATCCGCCGCCGCCGGGCTTCCCCGAAGACATTCCGGGGATGGAGTTCGCCGGCGAAGTCGCGGCGGTCGGTCCCGACGTGCGCCACCATCGCATCGGCCAGCGCGTGTTCGGGCTCACCGGCGGGGGTGCGCAGGCCGAATACATCACGATTCCCGACGTGCTTGCGCTTCCCGTCCCCGACAACATCTCCGACGTGGAAGCGGGCGCCGTTGCGGAGGCGTATATCACGGCGCACGACGCGCTCTTCGCGCAAGGATCGCTCGCACCGGGTGAGACCGTTCTCGTGCACGCGGTCGGATCCGGTGTCGGTCTCGCGGCGATGCAGATCGCACGCGCGATCGGCGCCAAAGTGCTCGGCACCTCGCGCAGCGCTGTCAAGCTTGAGCGCGCGGTCGAGCTCGGCCTGGATGTTCCGATCGACGTCTCGACCCAGCTCTTTGACGACGTAGCGATGCGCGTCACGCACGGCCGCGGCGTCGACGTCATCATCGACTTCGTCGGCGCGGACTATTTCGAGCGCAACCTCAATGCGCTGGCGATGAAAGGCCGGCTCGTCTTCGTGTCGACCTTGAGCGGTGCGGACGTGAAGCTCTCGATCCGCACGGTGATGATGAAGCGGTTGCGTCTGGCCGGCGCGACGCTGCGCAACCGCACCCTCGAGGAAAAGGTGGCCGCGACGCGCGCCTTCGCCAACGCCGTCTTGCCGCTCATCGCCAACGGCGCGATCGCGGTGCCGATCGACCGCGTTCTGCCGCTCGCGCAGGCTGCTGAGGCGCACCGCGCCATGGAAGCGAACGAGAACTTCGGCAAGATCGTGCTCACGGTGTGAGGCGCCTTCCCAGGTTGGTCTCAGGTTGGACGCCGATGCGAGAGATGCGCCGCCCGGTGCGCGAAGTCCGGAATCTGTGAACAACCGGATATGGAGCTCTGCGGTAGCGCTCGCGTTCGCGGCCGCGATCATGGCGCTGCTCGTGTATTTCGCGGTGAATCTCGGCTACGGCTTTGCGCTGCGCGAGACGACGATCGACGCGAACCTGCGCTCCCAGCTCGCGGAAGAGATCATCGCGGTGTCGCAAGCCCCGGCCGCCAAACGTGCGACCAAGAAACAGATGGCCGATGAGATCGTCGCCGCGGTCCGCTCGGTGCACGGCTACGATGCCGCGGTCGTCGGCGATGACGGCAAGGTATTGGCGGGCGACGCGGCGCTTGCAGCCGCGAATCCGTTGCCGCCGCCGAGCTCGATGCGCGTCGCTCAACCCGGAGTGCCGGGCGGTCCAGGACCGAGTGGTCCAAGGCCAGGCGGTCCACCGGGCCCCGGGGCTCCGCCAGGATCATTCGGACCGCAGGTGTTCGGCGCCGGTCCGCAAGCGGCTGGTCCGGCGCCGCGACCGGGCGCGCGCAGCGTCATCTTCACGTTCCACCGCCCCGGGTTCGGCCCGAGCGGAGCTGACGCGTGGCACGCACCCGTGTCGCTCGTCCACATCGACGGCGCGAGCGTCATCTTCACGCGCACGACCGACACGGCTGCCGACGTGCTGAGCCGCACGCGCTGGATCGCATTCGGCCTTGCGGCGCTGGCGTTCGCCATCACGCTGCTGCTCGGCCGGCGGCTGCTTCGCGCGACGACGCGTCCATTCGAAGTCGTGCGCGCCGCGCTCACGCGCCTCGGACAAGGCGACTATTCGCGCTTGAGCGCGGCCGACCCGGACGATCCGGTGGTGCATCAGCTCGTCGAAGAGTACAATGCGGCTGCAAGCGAGGTCGCCGGCACCGTCGCCGCGCGCCAAGAGGTGGAGAACAACATCAGGCGCTTCGTCGCGGATGCAGGCCACGAGTTGCGCACGCCGCTGGCGGTGATCACAGGCTACGTCGACCTGCTGCGTCACGCATCGTCGGAAGACAATGTCATGGAGCGGCGCATCTTCGCCGAGATCGACGGCCAGGGCGAACGCATGCGCGCCTTGATCCAAAATCTTCTTTTTCTCTTGCGGCTCGACAGCCAGGAGCCGAGCGACGTCAAGATCATCGATGCAGCCGACGTCGTGCAAGGCGTCATCGATTCGTTCAAGTCCCTCGCCAACGGCGCGACGCTGGGCGCAGAGGTGGAGCCCGGATCGTTCGTCCAGGTGTCGGAGACCGAGCTGCGTCAAGCGATCGGCAACCTCATCGACAACTCGCTCAAGTACGCCCCCGGATCGCACATCGCTGCGCGCGTCCGTTCGGAGGGCGATCAGGTCATCATCACCGTGAGCGATGACGGGCCCGGCATGAGCCCGGACACACGCGCGCGCGCTTTCGAGCGCTTCGCGCGGGGCGACACGAGCGGCTCGATCCCCGGCTCCGGGCTAGGCCTGGCGATCGTCGCGCGCACGACGGAACGCGCGGGCGGCTCGGTCTCGCTGCACACGGAGCCGGGCAAAGGGGCGACGGTCGAGATGCGTTTCCCCGCCTGGAAGCCGCGTACGTCGCAGACACCGGCCTGACGTCACAGCCGCCTCCCAGTTTCCCAGAAGCGGCCCAGCGTGCGCTGGTACGTTCGCTTCATGCAAGCGATGCCCGAACACAACCCGCTCGTCTTCTCCGTCGACGAGTGCCTGGATGCAAAAGCCGGCAACAGGATCCGAAAGGCGCCGGACCGTTTGCGCCGCGCGCTGCGGCGCGAGGCGGTCGTCGATCTGCGCGCGACGCGCAGCGCGACGTCGGAAGGCTGGGGTGCGTTAGTGGCTTCGGTCCGCGCGATGGACTGGGCGGGCAACGCGGTCACGGTGCTCATGCACTCGGGCCTTCGGGTGCTCGCCGAGCTCTCCGGATTGCGCCGTCACGCGCGCGTCGTCGTGTTCGACTAGCGCTCGCCGCGCAGCGAGTACCCCGCGCCCCGCACGGTGTGGATCAGGCTCGCTTGGCCGATTCCGTCGATCTTGGCCCGCAGATATGAGATGTACGTCTCGACGTTGCCGATCTCGCCTTCGAAATCTTCGCCCCACACCAGCCGCAGCAGTTCCTCTTTGCCGAAGACCCGGCGCGGTTCGCGCATCAGCGTGACGAGCAGCCGGTACTCTTTGTTCGTCAGATCGATCCTCATCTCGCCGCGCCGTACTTCGCGCGTCTTCAGGTCGACGACGAGATCGGCCACGCGCAGCATCTCGGGCGCGGCGATGTGGGGGCGGCGCATGCACGCTTCAAGCCTGCCGACCAGCTCGGGGAACGCGAACGGTTTCTGGAGGTAGTCGTCGGCGCCGAGGTTCAGCCCCGTCAGCTTGTCGTCGAGCGCGCCCTTGGCGGTCAGCATGATGATCGGCGCCTGCGTCTGGCGGCGCAGCCCGGGCAGCAGCATGAAGCCGTCGGCGAACGGCAGCATCACGTCGAGCACGATCGCATCGGGCTGCCACTGGTTGACGAGCTCCTCCGCGCCTCGGCCGTCAGGCAGCGTGCGCACGGAGTAGCCATGCCGCTCAAGCCCTAGCTGCAGCATTTCGCGCATCGGACGCTCGTCGTCGATGACGAGCACTTTTGAGCCGTCAGGCATCGCTCTTAATCATATTGGACCGACCTCAAAGCGACCTTAGAGCGTTAGCTGGCGGAGTGCCAGTCATCACCTTCGCGGGCCGTGCCGCCTTGGATCACTTTGCAATACACGCCGAAGATGCCGTCATGGCGCTCGACGACAAAGCGTAGGAACGCAGGGTCGATCTCCAATGTGTCCGGGTCGACGGTCGGGATGGAACAACGCAGATTCGGGGCAGCGGCTTCGAGCGTCACATCGCCGACCGTGAAACGCCGCCCGATCCATTCGAGTTCTGCGTACGGTGCCAGATCCGTTCCGTCCAAGACGATGTTCGGGCGAAAGCGCCGGTAGCTGCGCGGCGCGCCGTATTCTTGGACGAGCGCGCGCGCCGACGCCAGGTTGATGACCAGCACGTCGGAGTCGTCGTGGTTCGCCCCGCTGAAGTCTTCATGCAGCGACACCGGGCGCCCGACGAACTCGCGCACGCGCGCCTCGAAATCGGCCGCATCCGAGCGCGCGCGTCTGCCGTCCGGCGCGACCACGGCGACCGCGCCGTCTTCCATCGCGGCGGAGAAACCGAGCAGTCCAGGCACCTCGCGTGCGGTCAGACGTTTGCCGCGGCGCAATTCGGCCTCATCGACGAGCATGAACCGGCGATCGTCTTGCGGGCCGCCCTCGTTGAACCGAAGACTGCTCACGCGCTCGCCGCGAAACGACTTGACTGGATACCGCCAGAGCTCGGCGACCTTCAGGATTCGACCCGCTCTTCGATCGACACGTCGTACAAGAACAAGAACTTGTACCACTCGCCCGGCACGGTGTGCCGCTTGACCTGGATCCAGGGGATGTACTTCGGCCGGCGCGGCTTGCGCAGAAGGTGCAGATTCGCATCCTGCGGCGTGCGGTTGTTCTTGCGATTATTACAGGTCAGGCACGCGCAGACGAGATTCTCCCACGTCGACGGACCGCCGGCGCTCTTGGGCACGATGTGATCGACGGTCATCGGGCCGTTCGACTTGTTGCCGCAGTACTGGCAGCGGTAGTCGTCGCGCAGCAGGACGTTCTTCTTGGTGAGGGCGACCTGTTGGCGCGGGCGGCGGATGTAGTAGAGCATGCGGATGATCGAGGGCATGCGCATCTGGAAGGTCGCGGCGCGCAGCAGCCGCTCGTTCTGGTGCAGCACCTCGGCCTTGCCCGAAAAGACGAGCTTGACCGCGCGCTGCAGCGAGGTGACGTTTAGCGCTTCGTACGTCGCGTTGAGGACCAGCACGTCGGTCACGACATGTGCTCCCGACAAGCGGCTACCATTGTGGCTACTGTCTTGGGCGCGTGGGGGGAGGTCGCCCTGCTAGGCTAGCGGGCGGCTAGCGCGGGCCTGGAGCGCGCCACCAGATCGGCGAACAGCTGATGGATGCGCGGATCGTCCGTCAGCTCGGGATGGAACGACGTGCCCAACAGGTTGCCCTGGCGGACCATCACGCCTTTTCCGTCGAGCGATGCCATGATCTTCGCATCGCCGCGCGCGGCCTCGATCCAGGGCGCGCGGATGAACACCCCGGGGAAGGGCCTGCCGCCCAAGCCCGAGATCGTCAGCGGGACCTCGGCGCTTTCGACCTGTCGTCCGAACGCGTTGCGCACGACGTCGATGTGCAGCAATCCCAGCGTCGGCTGGTCCGACCCGACGACGTGCTCGGCCATCACGATCATGCCCATGCACGTCCCCCACACGGGCATGCCCTTCTTGACGCGCTCGAGCAGCGGCTTGGCGAGCCCAAAGCGGTTGAGCATGACGCCGACGGTCGTCGACTCGCCCCCCGGGATGATGAGACCGTCTACCTGTGCCAGCTCGAGCGGCGTCTTCACGCGCAGTGCGCTCGCGCCTATGCGCTCGAGCATCGCGAGATGCTCCTCGACATCGCCCTGGAGGCCGAGGACGCCGATCGTCACCAACCGCGCCCGGCCATCAGTTGATCCTTCGGGATCTGGCTGATCTCGAGTCCGGGCATCGCAGCGCCGAGCTCCTTGCTCACTTCGAGCACGACCTTCGGATCATCGAAGTAGTGCGTGGCCTCGACGATCGCCTTGGCGGTCTTGGCGGGGTTCGAGCTCTTGAAGATGCCCGAACCGACGAACACGCCCTCGGATCCGAGCTGCATGCACAGCGCCGCGTCGGCGGGCGTCGCGATGCCGCCGGCCACGAACGTCACGACCGGCAAGCGGCCGTGCTCGGCCACATCGCGCACCAGCTCCACCGGTGCTCCGAGATCCTTGGCGGCGGCGACGAACTCTTCTTCAGACAACGTGGAGAGCCGGCGGATCTCGCTCGTCACTTCGCGCAGATGGCGGATCGCTTCGACGATGTTGCCGGAGCCGGCTTCGCCCTTGGTGCGTATCATCGCCGCACCTTCGGCGATGCGCCGCAGCGCCTCTCCGAGATTGCGCGCGCCGCACACGAACGGCACGGTGAAGGGACGTTTGTCGATGTGATAGTGCTCGTCGGCGGGCGTGAGCACCTCGCTCTCGTCGATGAAGTCGACGCCGAGCGCTTCGAGGACCTGCGCTTCTACGAAGTGCCCGATGCGCGCTTTTGCCATGACCGGGATCGTCACCGCGTCCATGATGCGCTGGATGACCTCGATCGCCGCCATGCGGGCGACGCCGCCCTCTTTGCGGATGTCGGCGGGCACGCGCTCGAGCGCCATGACCGCGACCGCTCCCGCCTCCTGCGCGATGGTCGCCTGCTCGGGCGTCGTGACGTCCATGATGACGCCGCCCTTGAGCATCTGGGCCAGCCCGCGCTTGACCTTCTCAGTGCCCTTGTGTTTGGGCGTCTTGTCTTGCTGTTTGTCCGCTTTTTCCGCCATGATGATTCCTCTTGTTCGATTCGGTCGAATAAATTCGACCGCTACAACTCGGTCGAATAAATTCGACCGCTCCATACGATTCTATAGCGCCGCGCGGGGCGCCGTAACCCCGCTAGATACAACCAGGACGCCAAAAAGGCGGCCGTAGCCGCCTTCTTGATCGTGCGCGGGACGGCTTAGAACGTGGCCGAACCCTGCAAATCGGCACCGCTGGTGATGTGGCCTTCGATCGCCAGACGGAATTCCGTCGGTTTGTCGGCTTTCGAGAACGCCTCTTTTTCGGTGACCAAGCCGCTCTGGTACAGGTCGAGCAGCGATTGCGTGAACGTCTGCATGCCCTCCATGCGCCCGGTCGACATGTAGCCGTACATCTCGCTGAACTTGGCCTCCATGATCAAGCTCTTGATCGTCGGCGTCGCGATGAGCACCTCGACCGCGGGCACGCGACCCGAGCCGTCGATGCGCTGCAGCAAGCGCTGCGAGACGATGCCGCGCAGCGAGGTCGCCAACTGCACCATGAACATCTTTCGGTTGGCTTCCGGCAACGCGTCCATGATACGTTCGAGGGCTTGCGTCGTGTTCTGCGTGTGCAGCGTCGAGAGCACGAGGTGGCCCGTCTCGGCTGCGGTCAGCGCGGTGATGATCGACTCGGGATCGCGCATCTCGCCGATGAGGATGACATCGGGGTCTTGTCGCAGCGCTTGTTTGAGCGCGATCGTGTACGACTCGGTGTCGATGCCGACCTCGCGCTGCGAGATGATCGACAGCTTGTCGACGTGGATGTACTCGATCGGGTCTTCGATCGTGACGATGTGGCGGCGCGAAGTCGAATTGACGTAATCGATCATCGCGGCCAGCGTGGTCGACTTGCCGGTGCCGGTGGCGCCGGTCAGCAAGACGATGCCGTCCTGATACTCGCACAGGTCGCGCAACGATGCCGGCAGGCGCAGCTCTTCGAATGAAGGGATGTCGAGGCGCACGGTACGGTATGCAGCGCTGATCGTGCCGCGCTGGAAATACGCGTTGACGCGAAAACGGCCGTGACCGTGGAGGCCGTATGCGTAGTCGACCTCTTTGGTCTCGAGGAATTCTTGCTGTTGCGCGCGGGTCATCGAGGAGAAGATCAAGTTCTCGCATTCGGGCAGCGAGAGCGGCCGCTCCGACAGCGGCGTCAGCACGCCGTGCACGCGCGCGATCGGCGGCGCTGCGGCCTTGAGATGGAGGTCGGACGCACCCATCGCCAGCATCTGCCGCAGCAGACTGTCGAGGTCGAGGGTGGTCGACGGGCGACCGTTGGAACTATCCACGAGATTGGCACTCCCGGCGATATGGCCACGCCGTCGCGCGGCAAGCGCATGGCCCGGGCCGCCGGCGTGTCTACTTATTATATCGGCATTTCTGGCGTTTGTCCTCGACCGCCGGGGCGGCAGTGGGACAAGGACGGGGTTTTCAGCCGTCCGAAGCCAGCCCTATGACTGCCACCCCGCTTGTGCAGGCCGCCCGGGCCAAGCTCAACTTGCGGCTAGACGTGCTTGGCCTGCAAGCGGGCGGACTGCATGGCGTGCGGTCGCTCGTCGGCGACCTGGTCTTCGGCGACGACGTGGAGATCAGCCAGCGCGGCGGCGCCTTTCGCGTCGACACCGAGGGCGCCGCGATCCCCGAGCGCGAGAACCTCGCGTGGCAGGCAGCGACGCGGCTCGGCATCGATCTCGCGGGCCTGCATGTGACCATCCGCAAGCGCATCCCGATGCAGTCCGGCTTGGGCGGCGGCAGTTCGGATGCAGCCGCCCTGCTGCGCGGCTTGCGCGATATATTCGCCAAACGCGGCGCGCCGATACCCGACGAGCGCATCCGCAACGCCGCGCGTGCCGGGTCCGACGTGGCCGCATGCCTCGTGCGCGGTTTCAAGATCGTCGAGGGCACGGGCGAGATCGTGCGGCGCGTGCCGCTCGCGGCGCCCCCATGGGGGTTGGTCCTGTTGCGTCCGCCTGTCGGGGTGCCGACCGCCGAAGCGTATCGCTTGCTCGACGCGGGTAGGCCGGCCGGCCCGTCGCCCTCGTCCGAAGCCAACCTGCTCGAGCTGTGCAGGGCGATCGAATCACGCGATTTCGCGAGCGCTTGCTCGTTGCTCTACAATGACTTCCAGCCCGTCATCGAGCTGATCTTTCCAAGCGTCGCGGAGGTGCGCCAGCGCCTGCGTGCAGCCGGCGCTGCAGCGACGCTGCTGTGCGGCAGCGGCTCCTGCGTCGCGGGGTTCTTCGAGACGCACGCGGCTGCGGCTGCGGCCCACAGGTCGCTCAAGACCGGAGAGGGCGAGTGGGCGACGGCGACCTGCTTCGCTGATGCCTGATCCGGCCTTCACGGTGGTCGCGCTCGCCGGCGGCACGCTCGAGCGCGATTTCCGCAAGGCCGGCTACGACGTCGCCAACAAAGCGTATCTTCCGATCGCAGGCACGCTCATGCTCGAGCGCGTGCTGCGCGCATTTCGAGACTCGCGCTCGGTCGGGCGGATCCGAGTGGTCACGCAGCCCGACGCGTTCGCCGCCGCGTTCGGCACCGATCGCGGCGCGCTCGCCGATGACGTCATCGCGCCGGGCGCCGGCCTGATCGACAGCATGCTCGCCGGCTTGGCTGGTTTGGACGAGCATGCGATGACCCTCGTGACGGCGACCGATCTGCCGCTGCTGAGCGGCGCGGCGATCGACGCCTTCGTCGCGCAGGCGCGCGCGCTCAGACCCGAGTACGACATCGGCTACGGTTTCGTGAGCCGCCAATCGCACATGGCGAAGTATCCGCAAGTGCGCCACACGTGGGTGCCGCTGCGCGAAGGCGTGTTCTGCGGTGGCGGCGTGAGCGTGTTGCGCGCTGGCGCGGCGGTGCAGGCGGCCGAGCTGCTGCGCACGGTCGCGGCGCTGCGCAAGTCTCCGTTGCGCTTGGCGGGCGTGTTCTCCCCGGGTCTGCTGGTGCGCTTGCCATTCGGCGGCGTGCGCGTCGGTGAGCTCGAGGAACGAGCCGACGCGCTGAGCGGTTTGCGCTGCCGCGGGATACGCTGCGACGAGCCCGACCTCGCCGTCAACGTCGACCGGCTCGACGATCTCATCGCCGCCGAAGAGATCTTAAGGGAGAACAACCGTGCCCAAAGCACCCCGAACTGAGCTCGGAGATGTCTTCGAGGCGCTGAAGCGGATGTTGAAATCGTACGAACGACGGTTCCGCGTGTCGAAGGATGAGCCGGGCCGGTACTATCTCGAGACCAAGACAACGACGTATAAGGGACGGCCCATCTTCGTGGTGGGAGTCGTTATCAACAAGAACTACGTGAGCTACCATTTCATGCCGATATACATCGCTTCGCGCGGTTTACGCATATCGGCCGCGCTCAAGCGGCGCATGCAGGGCAAGGCGTGCTTCAATTTCACACGGGTGGATCATCCATTGTTCCGCGAGCTGGCGCTGCTGACGCGTAAGGGTATCGCGGCCTTCAAGGATTTCGCAGCGCGGAAAGCATGAAGCCGAAACGCTATGCAGCGGCGAAGCGTTCTAATGGAAACAGACTGGAGGACGTATGCGCCGGCATTTGCTCGCATGTGGTCTGATCGCGATCCTATCGTTCGCGTGCCATCGCGCGTCGGCATCGGCGTTGGTGGCAGTTTCGACCACCACCGGCACGACGACTACCACCAATGCGCAACCGGTGCTCGCGCCGGTGCCGACGCTTGCAAACCTGCGAGCGTTCACCGCGCCAAGCGCCTGCGCGCAACATCCCGGGTTGCCGACGTGCGCTGACGCACTGTCTCATGGTCTGGTGCTGTTCGCGTGGACCTGCACCGGCTGCAACCCAGGGTGGTCAGTCGAGTTCGTGATCAATGGCGTCGCAACTCCCAGTTACAACGTAGCAGGCCGAGGCGACATGACCTTGGCGCCGTCGAAGCTGCTGGCATTGAGCGTACGGCAGGGTCAATTCCAGCCATCGGATTGCGTCGCGATCCGGACCTACAACCCGGCGAATCCGGCGCAAAACGCGACGAGCAACACCGCGTGTCTGTCTTCTGCGCTCACCGCGCGCGCCGTTGCGCCGGTGGGGCCGGTCGCTCCAGCCGGTCCGATCGGCCCAACTACCGCCCAATCGGCAAGCACACAGAGCAACCCGGCGATGGGCGGAGCGAACACCGGGCTGAGCCACACGACGATCGTCAATCCCAACTTCGTACCGGCGCCGAGCGGCATGGGCATCACGCACGATACGCCGACGTGTTCCGCGCACGGCGGGTTCGGCGGCGGCTTGGCGTGCACCGCGGGTCTGCAAGCCGGGCTGCTCGCATTGGTCTGGAATTGTCCGAGCTGTAAGGTCGACGGCTACCGGCTCTATCGCGTCGACGGCGGCCGCCACGACTTGCAGCCTTCGAACGGAGCGTACGGGAACGATGCGACCGTCACGCTGGCATTGCTCAGCCCGCCAAGCGACGGATTCAACGGCAAATGCTACGCGGCCACCGCCTACAAAGGCTCGAACGAGTCGGCGCTGAGCAACTGGGCGTGCGCAGGTTCGAGCAGCACGGCGACGACCGTCACGCTCTCACCCACCAACCTCCTGCATTGGATGCGCGAGCGGGACTTGCGGACCGGCACCATCGGCTATACCGACCCGCCGAAGGACTTCTACGACGGCACGGCCGACGTCGGATACGCGGATCACTACGGCGAGAACCCGTTTGGTGACATCTACGAAGACCAGGTGAACCGCACGGGCGTGCTCTTCGATCTCTCTTCTCTTGCCGGCCACCCGATCAGCAAAGCGATCCTCAAGCTTTCGGCGTTGTCATCTTGGCATGACTACGATTGCGCTAGTTGGGATTGCCACTGGCATCTGTCCTCGCAGAGCCCGATGGCCTGCGTCTCCATCGTCGATCTCGCCACGGACCACTGGTGGCAGAACAATGACCTCAGCAGCTCGGTGAGCTACATCTCCCCGGGCGATTTCATGGGACCCGACTTCGGCATCGACGTCACAAGCGCGGTCGCGAAATGGACGGGCAACACCGCACCCCCGCCGAATTTCGGTTTCGTTCTACGAGGCGATGACGAGAACGATCAGTGGCACGGCAACGCGAACCACGTCTGCCTGACGCAGCTGCAATCGATCTCGCTCGTGGTCACGTACTACTAGTCTTCCCTCGGGGATCAGTCTTCGACGAGCTGCTCGTCGACGATTCCGAGTCCCTGCGCACGATACTGCCGCGTCAGGCGGCTGTAGGCATCGGACGCCACCTCGAGCCATCCGGCGGCAGCACCCTCGATCGGCTTCTTCACTTTCGCAGGCGCGCCGGCCGCGAGATGGCCGCTCGGGATCTCCTGATCCTCAAGCACCACTGAACCTGCTGCGATGAGGCTGTGCGCCCCGATCTTCGCCCGGTCCAGCACCACGGCGTTCATGCCGATGAGCGCGTAGCTGCCGACGTGGCACGCTTCGAGGATCGCGCCGTGACCGATCGTGACGTGATCCTCGATCACCGTGTCGAAGCCTTCATAGACGTGGATGACGACGTTGTCTTGCACGGATGTGTGCGCGCCGATGCGGATCGCCGCCTCGTCTCCGCGCAGGACCGCACCGAACCACACGCTCGCCCCGTCGCCGATCTCGACATCACCGATCAGCGCGGCGGTGGGCGCGATGAACGCGCCCTTGCCGATGCGCGGCGTCTTGCCGTTGAACGTGACGATGCACGCCATCGCTATTCCTCGTGATCGTCCAAGCCGAGGTGGTACGGAGGGTTGACCTCGGGTTCCGGTTTGTGCACGTCGTCGAGCCGCCGCTGTTCGGCGCGCTCGCGGGCGCGGCGACGCCGCTCCTCGAGCTCTTGCTCTCCCGAGACGAACAAGCCGCCGTCGCGCGTGCTCTCATCGTCGGCATCGAATCCGCTGCGGGTCCATGCCGGCGGCTCAAGCTCAGGCGCGGTCACGATCTGCGCTTCGAACGGCGCGCCGGTCTGGTCGAAGCCGCGATCGACCACGACGGTCTCTGCGTCGTCGAATGAGGGCGGATAGAGCTGGCGCACTTTGCCTTTCGGCGGCGCGTGCCCCGGGCCGCCGAAAAGCGCCCCGTGCGAAGGTCTGCGTTTGCCGAACGGAGCCGGCTTGACCGCCGGGCTGCCGTCGTCGGGCGGCTGCGCTTCGGGTTCCACGTCCGGCGGCGGATAGAGCTGTTTCATCGTCGGGCCGGTGCGCGGCGCCCGTGCCCCGGCTCGGTCGCCGCGACCTGAACGGTCGCGATCTCCGCCGCGTCCTCCGCGTCCGCCTCGATCGCGATCGCCGCCGCGTCCGCCTCGTTCACGGGGTGCGCGATCGTCTCGCTCGCGCGGTGCACGTTCATCGCGTTCGCGCGGTGCACGTTCATCGCGTTCGCGGTGCGCATGGCCGTCTTGGTGCCGCTCGTGGTCTTCGTCGACGCGACGAGGACGCACGCTGCCCGCGGGCAGGAACTCGATGTCGATCGCGGCCGGACGGGCCGGTGCGACGACCGCTTCGAGTTCGTCGTCTACGTCGATGTCCTCGGCTGGGCGAGGCGCCTTTGGTTCCACGGGTCGCGGCTCGCGCGGCGGTCGCGCCTCGCGCGGCGCGCGTGTTTCATCTCGCTCTCTTTCGCGCGGCGTTTCACGTCCGTGACCGCGCCGCTCATCGGCTTCGCGGCCATGGCGCTCTTCGCGCTCGCGGACTGGGCGCTCCGGCGTTTCGCGACCGAGCTCGACGGGCGCGCCGTAGAGCTGGCGGATGGGCCCCGAGAAACGCCGCGGTCGGCGTTCGTGCTCGGTGTGGGTCGCAGGCTCGCCGTTGCCTTCGTCGACGTCCGCAGCGGCGACGATCTCGCCCTCGGCGTGCGCCGGTGCGAGCTCGCGAGCATCTGCAGGCTTGCGGCCACCGCGGCCGCGACGGCGGCGGCGCCGCGGAGCGTCGCCCTCGGCGTCGTCTGGCGCAGCTTCGCGAACCAGCGGCACGACGGGAGCTACCGGTTTGGTCTTGTCCGGCACGACCACCACCGACGATTCGTCATCATCCTCGTAATCGATGTCCGATTCGCCGCCGACGACCAGCGGCTTGAAGCCGCGGTCTTCTGCGACGCTGCGGCTGCGCCGGCCGCGCGGTTGACCGCGTCCGCCGCGCGACGTCCGGCTATCGGCGGCACGCGACGGCGTGCGTCCAGCGGGCGCACGTCCAGCAGGTGTACGCCCCGAGGTCGAGGCGCTGACCCCGCGCGTGCTGCCGGCAGGCCGGCCACGCATCGTGTAATCTTCTTCCTCGTCTTCATCCAGTCCGAACACGTTGGCGGGCACCGAGATGCGATCGAGACGCGCGGGCTGCGCCGGCGGCAAGGGCTTAGCCGCCGCTTCCGACTCTGCCGCGGCTTTGCCGCGACGGCGCCGGCGGCGCTTGGCCACTTGCAGCGGCTCGGCGAGCTCTGCGCGCACCAAGTCGCCGTCCGTTGCGGTGATGCGAAGCTTGACCGTCTGTCCGACGCCGTTGGCCGCATCCTTGACTTCGACTAGCCAGTTATCGACCACGGCGACGCCTGACGCAGGGTCCGGCATGCGCACCGGCAGCAGATCCGTTTCGACTTCCTTGCCGGCGCCGATCGGGCGCCGCTGGCGCTGCGCCGGTTCGACCAGGACTTGTTCGCGGTGGCGCTGCGGCTGCACGTACAGGCGCAGATCCGAGTCGAGCGACTTGCCGAGCTTCTCGAACTCTTCGCGATACCAGCCCATGAGCTGCGTCGCGACCGATGGATCGGTCACGATATCCCAATTCTTGCCGCTGCCCTGATCGATGCCGTTCTGGCGGATCTGGCGCAGCAGGCCGATGGCGAGCGTCTCGGACGACATCACATCGCCCATGCCGCCGCAGTAGGGGCACTCGGAGCGCAGCTGGCCGGCGAGGTCCTTGCCGACGCGCTTGCGCGTGAACTCGAGCAGTCCGAGGTTGGAGAACATCTGGATGGTGCTGCGCGTGCGGTCGCGCCGCAGCGCTTCCGACAGCGTCGCGATGACCTGCTCGCGGCTGCGCTCGTGCGCCATGTCGATGAAGTCGACGACGATGATGCCGCCGATGTCGCGCAGGCGCACCTGGCGCGCGATCTCGGCCGCGGCCTCGATGTTCGTGCGCACGATAGTGTCTTCGAGATTGCGCCCGCCGGTGAATTTGCCGGTGTTGACGTCGACGACGGTCAGCGCTTCGGTGGATTCGATGACCAGGTGGCCGCCCGACGGCAGGAAGATCTTCGGCTTGAGCAGTTTCTGCAGTTCTTCGTCGATGCCGCGCACCTCGAACAGATTGCCCGGGCCCTGCCAGAGCTTGAGGCGGTTCAGATACTGCGGGCCGAACAGCGACATGGTCGAGCGGATCTCTTCGTACTGCTCTTTGGAGTCGATGATGACGCTCTCGACGTCGCTGGTGAGGAAGTCGCGCACCGCCTTGAACACGAGGTTCAGGTCTTTGTGCAGCAGCGCCGGCGCGCTGGCGCGGCGATACGATTCGAGGATGCTATGCCATAGGCGCACTTGCACGCCGATGTCGGCCAGCAGCTCGGCCTCGCTGACGCCCGCAGCCGCGGTGCGCACGATGGTCGCCATGCCTTCGGGGCGCAGGCGGCGCATGACCAGCTTGAGGCGTTCGCGCTCCTTCTCGTCCTCGATGCGCGAGGAGACGCCCGAATAGCGCCCGGTCGGCATGAGCACGAGATAGCGGCCCGGCAGGGAGATGTTGGTCGAGACGCGCGCGCCCTTGAGGCCGCGCGGCTCTTTGACGATCTGGACGAGGATCTCGTCGCCGACCTTGAGCAGCTCGCCGACGGTATGCCCGCGGCGGCGCTCGGTCATCTCCTCTTCCCCGATGTTGATCGGGTCGCGGCGGATGTCGTCTACGTAGAGAAAGGCGTTGCGGCCGAGGCCGATATTGACGAAGCACGCGCCCATGCCGGGCAGGACGTTCTCGATCCGGCCTTTGTAGATCGAGCCGATGACCTTTTCTTCGCGTTCGAAGTAGATCTCAGCAAGCGCGCCTTCTTCCAGGACGGCGACGCGGTTCTCCCAGTCGTCGGTTGAGATGAGGATCTCGGTTTTCAAAAAAGTCTACCTTTAGAGAAGCAAAGTGAAAAGCGCGTGCCGATCGAAGATCGGACGCGGCGGAATCCGGTGTGGTTGAGTGTGAGCGCGGGCCGTCTGCCCGCGGTCGTCGATCGTGAAATGTATCGCTCCAAAACCGGTCAGTGCGGCGTTGGCCCGCGAGCGGCTGGCTGCGTTTCCTGCAGCCGGCTCAAGCGGTGCGTGTCCGCGGCTGGGCGCTCCACATCGTGGGAGCGGCCGGAGGAGCTTCGTCGCGGTGAGTCGTTGCGTGTGCGAGAGGGCTTCGAAAACTTTTCTCTCTGGCGGCGTCCTCTAACATTGGGACTGTGCGGCGCCAGGTGTGCAACGGGTCGCGCTTTGGGCCTCCGGCATTATGGCCCGGCTTACGGTGTATTTCTGTGGCGGTCCAACAGATGCCTCTCGGCGGGACAGGCCCGCTGGAGAACCCGTACACGCTCTCGCTCGACCCAGCTGGCGACATCTGGATCGGCGACCGGAGCGGAGCAGCCAGTCACCTGTACGAATATTCCGCGCCGTTCACGAGCTCGTCCGTCCCCGCCCTCACGCTGACCAACGCCAACGGCTTGACCGACGCGACCGGCACAGCTTTCGACGGAGCAGGACACATGGCGGTCGGTCAGGAGGCCTCGCATAACGTGCTCGTCTACAACACGCCGCTGACCATCACCAGCATGCCGTTCGCGACGATCCCGCTCGCGGGTCCTGGCCAAGGCGTCGCTTTTGACAGCGCCGGCAACCTCTACGCTGCGATCGAGCAGGCGCCGGGCGGCATCGCAGTTTTCCACCCGCCGTTCACCAACGGCGAAACGCCCGCGTTCTCGTTCGGCAGCGCCATCGGGGCGTTCCCGGCGTTCGATTCGAGCGGCAACCTATGGGTGCCCGATTTCAACCAGCACGTGAACGAGTATTCGCCGCCGTTTTCGGCCGCCTCAGCGGTTGCGGTGAGCGTGCCTCTGGTCGGCGGGACTGGGGCAGCGACAGGCGTCGCGTTCGGTCCGTAGCGAGGACTAGTCGAACTGCATCTTGTCGCGCTGCAGGTGGATGTTGAGCAGGATGCCCACCGCCATGAAGCACGTGATCAGGCTGGAGCCGCCGTAGGAGATAAAGGGCAGCGGGATGCCGGTGACCGGCATGATGCCCACCGTCATGCCGATGTTCACCAGGATATGGAAGGCGAACATCGCGATGATCCCGGCGGCGACCAGCACGCCGAACTTGTCGCGCGCGGCGCTCACCGCGAGCGTTCCCGTACCCAGCAGCACAGCGTAGAGCCCGAGCAAGAGCATCGCACCGAGAAACCCCAGCTCTTCGCCGATCACCGCGAAGATGAAATCGGTCGCATGCTCGGGCACGAAGCCGAGCTGGGTCTGCGTTCCGTGATACAACCCCTTGCCGGTCAGCTCGCCTGAACCGACCGCGATCTTGGACTGGATGAGGCTCCAGCCCGCTCCTTGCGGATCATGCTTGGGGTCCAAGAACACCAACAGCCGCTGGCGCTGGTAGCCTCTTAAGAAGTAAGGCGTCATCACGGCGATCGCGCCCGCCGCGGTGACGGTCGCCGCATACGCCGCGAAGTGCAGCAGATTCGGCAATGCGAAGAACAGCATCGCGCTCAAGATCGCCATGAGGACGAGCGCGGTGCCGAGGTCCGGCTGCTTCATCACGAGCGCGGCTGGGATGGCGACGATCACGAGCGGCAGCCACAGATCGCGCAGGCGCGACCAGCTGCGGCGCGGATCGGCGAGCACTGCGCCCAGCGCGAGGATAGTGAACAGCTTGGCCGGCTCGGACGGTTGGAACACGAATGGTCCGACCCCGATCCAGCGCTGCGCGCCGAGCGCCTGATGGCCCGCCAACGCGACGGCCGCGAGCATCAGGATGTCGACGATGTAGATGGGCCAGGCGAGCCGCTGCCAGATGTGATAGTCGATGAACGCGAGCGCCAGCATGGCGATGACGCCGAGCGCCAGGTAGACCGCCTGGTGCATGAAGTCGCTGTGGCCGCCCTGCTCGTGCAGCGTGGCGCTCTTGATGACGACCAAGCCGAAGGCGCCGAGCGCGATCGCGGACGCGGCGAGCGGATAGTTAAAGGATAGATACCACGGACGCTCGAGCATGGGAGCCGAGCCTTCGATGAGCCGTGAGCGCGCTACTGCGGCGGTTCTCCGGGCGGCTGCGGGCCTTGGTCTTGAGGATGGTGTTTGCGCCGGCGTTTGCGCCGGCGTGAGCGCGGCGGCGTGCCCGAGGCCTCGAACAGGAACCCGCCATTGGCTCCGTTTGCGCCGTTGGTGCCATCGGCGGCGGCTGCGCCGTTGCCGCTCTCCGCGAGCGGGCGCACCTTGAGCACCGGGATGTTGGCGAGCAGCATGAACTGGCGCTCGGCGTTCTCGAAATGGACGTCGAGGCCACGCTCGTCGATGTCGAGATAGCGGCGCACCACGCCCAGCATCTCGGTCTTCATCGAGTCGAAGACATCGGGCGCCAGCGACACGCGATCCGACATGAGCACCAGACGCAACCGCTCCTTGGCTTGCGTCTTGCTCGCCTCTTCTCGCCGGAAGAACTTGTTGATAAAGTCCAACATTGCCGTTTTTCCCCCGCGGCCTATGGCTTGCCCAAGCCGAGCGTCGACTTCAAGCGCGAGACGAATCCCTCGGGCGCTTGGAATGATGGGATGGCGACCGTATCTCCCAGCAGCCGCCGGACGATGCGTCGAAACGCCGCGCCCGTCTGAGATCCGTCGATGTCGATGACCGGCGTCCCCCGGTTGGTCGCGATGATGATCTCTTTCTCGTCGGGGACGACGCCGACGAGCTCGAGGCGCAAGATGTCCACCACATCGTTGACGCTCATCATCGTGCCCTTCTTGACCAGCGCCGGGCGCACGCGATTGACGATGAGCCGCGCCTCGACGTCGGGCGGCAGCAGGCCGATGATGCGGTCCGCATCGCGCACCGCCGACACCTCAGGCGTCGTCACGATGATCGCTTCCTTCGCGCCGACGACGGCGTTGCGAAAGCCCTTCTCGATGCCGGCCGGGCTGTCGATCAGCACGAAGTCGAAGCGCGCAGCCAATGTCTGCATGAGCGCGGCCATCGCCTCGGTCGGCACGTCGTCCTTCTCACGGTTTTGCGCCGCCGGCAGCAGGTACAAGCTGCGGCGCACGCGATCGCGCACCAACGCATCGTCGAGCGAGCACTTGTCCTCGATGACGTCGAGCAGATGCTTATGCACGCGGTTCTCGAGCCCGAGCACCACGTCAAGGTTGCGCAAGCCGACGTCGGCGTCGACGACCACGACATTCTTTCCGGCTTCCGCGAGACCGGTGCCTAAGTTCGCGGTCGTCGTCGTCTTGCCGACGCCGCCCTTGCCGGAGGTGATCACGATCGTGCGTCCCAGCGCCTGGGGCGGCTTGCCCGGACTGCGCGCGGCGACTGCGCTGGCGCTGTCGGTCGCAGCGGCGGGCATGGCCGCGGCGGCGATCGCCTCTTCCACCGTCAATGCGGCGCTCGGGCGGCTGGCGTCGTTCTCTTGCGTGTCCATCGTCCTCACGATCCGATCATGAGCCGGCGCAGCCGCACGAGCAGCCCGTCGTCGGCGAGGTTCGTGAACGGCACGTCCTCGCCCAGCAGGCGCCGGGCGATGGCGGTATAGATGCGCCCGAGCCTGCGCGCGCCGTCGAGCACGACCGGCTCGCCGCGGTTGGTCGTGTCGATGATCTCCTCGTCGTCGGGGACGACGCCGACGATCTCGCGGCCGAGGATCTCCTTGACGTCATCGATGCTGAGCATGTCGCCGCTGCGCACCATCTCCGGCCGCACGCGATTGACGATCAGGCGCGCACGACGGCTGCCCAGCATCCCCAGGATGCGATCCGCGTCGCGGATCGCGGAGACCTCGGGCGTGGTCACCACGAGCGCTTGATCCGCGCCGGCGACCGCGTTGCGGAAGCCGTGCTCGATGCCGGCCGGGCAGTCGACGAGCACGACGTCGAAGTCGACCGCGAGCTTGCGCATCGCGATGCGCATCTGATCCTCGCTGACCGATTCTTTGTCTTTGACCTGTGACGCCGGCAGCAAATACAGATCGTCGAAACGCCGGTCCTTGATGAGGGCTTGGCGCGATTGGCAACGCCCTTCGACGAGATCGACCAAATCGTAGACGATGCGTTTCTCGAGCCCGAGCACGAGGTCGAGATTGCGCAGGCCGATGTCCGCGTCGACGAGCGCTACTTTGAGCCCGAGCTTGGCAAAGGCGCCGCCAAGGTTTGCGGTGGTGGTCGTCTTGCCCACGCCGCCTTTGCCCGAGGTGACCACGTAAACGGTTCCAGCCAATCCCCTATCCCCTCCCCGGCTCCAGCGCGGCCTCGGTCACGATGCCGCCCTCGCGCAGCCGGGCGATCTCCGGCGACGCGGACTTCTTGCGCCGTTCGTCCGGCGCGACCGCCACCTTGGTCGCGATGCGCAGTTGCATCGGTTCGAGGCGCAAGGCGAAGACCTTTGCGGTTTCGTCGCCTTCCGCACCGGCATGCGCCATGCCGCGCAACGCGCCCCACACGACGATGTCGCCCGCGGCGACGAGCTCGCCGCCCGCGTTGACGTCGCCGATGATCACGATATTGCCGCGCGACGATATGTTTTGCCCCGAGCGCACGGTGCCTTTATGATACAGCGTCTCGCCGGCCTCGGTGGCCTGGCCGTTGCGGGCCTTTTTCGACGCGCGTTCGGCCGAGCCGCGCTCGCTGGCCTTGTGCTCGGTGCGGTCGTCGCGCGCACGTGGCGACGCCGCTATGCTCGCACCCACCAACCGCAAGCCCGCCGATTTGGCCAGCCGGGCCACCTCGTCCGTGTCGCACACGGCGCCGTCGGCGACGATTCCGAACTGCTCAAGGGTAGCGATGATGGCCGCAAGCTCGGCGCTTTCGGCCGGCAGCGAACCGAGCATGAGCACGGCGCGGCTTCCCTGGTAGAAACCGGGTTGGGCGAGCAAGCGGTCGCGCAACTGCGACACGGCGGCCGAAAGCGGCCGCTCGTTGAGGTGCAGCAGCAACCCCGATTTCGTGCCCTTGATCTGCAAAAGCCGTCACTCCGGCCGGATAATGCCGCTCCGGCCAACCTGAAAAGCGTCCCGAGCCGCTTGCGGCTCTACGTTACTTGGCACGATGCGATTCCCTTGTGGACAACACTGTGAAGGGACTGTGAACGCTTTGTGGACGGCGCGCCGCGGTCGGACGCGTCGGCCCGAAGGTGCCCGACCGCGGCCCGTCGCAAAGTAGCGTACCCCTCTTACGGAGCTTAGTCCATGAAGATTTGGAAGCGCGCCTTTGCCGGCACAATGCTGGCGGTCCTGTCGCTGACGAGCGTCCCCCTCCCGGCGGCCGCGGTTTCGACGCAGGCCGAGATCCGGCAAGGCCAGGACGAAGTCAAGCATATCGACGCCGAGAACGCCATCGTCAACGATCCGGTGCTCAACAACTGGGTCCAGACGATCGCGGACAACCTCAAGCGCGAGCGCGCCCGGCCCGATATCGACTACACGTTCAAGATCATCGACACCGATGACATCAACGCGTTCTCGCTGCCCGGCGGCTTCATCTACGTCAACTTCGGACTGCTCAACTTCGTCAACTCCGACGACGAACTCGCCGGCGTCATGGGCCACGAGATGGGCCACGTCGAGCGCCGCCACGTCGTCACGCTGCCCGCGAAGGCGCAGGCGATCAACCTGCTGGTCGGCATCCTCTCGATCTTCTCGGTGGTCGCGTATCGCTTCGGGGGGCTGATCGGCGAAGCCGCGATCGAGAAGATCTCGCGTCAAGACGAGCTGCAGGCCGACCAATACGGCCTCATGCTCATGAGCCGCGCCGGTTACGATCCGAACGCGATGGTGTCGTTCATGGATAGGCTCGGCAAGGAAGAGGGCGGGGACACCGACGTCCTCAACAAGTATTTCGAGGATCATCCCGAGTCGGAAGCACGCGTCGCGCATCTCCAAGGCTATCCGCAGCTCGCGAAGAGCGACACGCAACAGACGCTCGCTGAGGCGATCCACGACGAGGGCGAAGGCCGCTACGCCTATTCGCTGGGCAAGTTCAATGACGTGCTCAAAGCCGATCCGAACAACGACCTCGCGCTGCTGAACAAGGGCCAGGACGAATTGGCGTTGGGCAGCTTCGATCAGAGCCAGAGCGCGTTGACCCAGGTCGCCAAGAACCATCAGACCGAAGCCGGCACCGCTGCGGCGCAGCACGAACTGGCGATGATGGCCGCGGACGTGCCGCCCAAGCCTCTGCTCACGAAGAATCTTGACCCGCTGCGCGCTGCCATCGGCAACGCTCAGATCAACGTGCACAACAACCAACAAGCGATTCTCGAGCGTGCGCGGCTGGAGCGCATCGATCTGCACAACTACGACCAGCGGCTCGAAGAGCTGTCCTACGAGATCCCCGATCTGTCGGGCATCGATATCCGTCCGGGCAGCCGGCTTGAAGGCGTGCTGTTCGACCTCGAGCACATGGGCAAAGATATCGATCTTGTCCTCGCCAAGGGCGAGTACATCACGCAGAACGCTTCGGATCTGTCGAGGGACATCGTCAGCACGCTCAACGAGATGGACGCGCCCTTGCACCAGACCGCGCCGACCGGCGAGGCGCTGCGCAACTTCCCCTACTACAATAGTCTGATCGCGCAGCTCAACCAGTCGTCCAACGACTCGCTCACCGCGGTCACCGCGAGCCGCGGGGCGACGGCGCTCGCATGGCAAGGCGTGCCCGCGCTGGATGCGTATTTCAAGAAGCTCTCGCGCGCCCAGCTCGACTTCGGCGGCGACATCTCGCCGAGCACCGCGGCAGAGCTCAAACCGCTGGCGGCGGCGGCGATCGCCCAGCTCGACGTCGCGGCCGATGCCTCCGAGAAGGCGCATGCGCTGTACTTCGCTGCTCAGTCGCGCCAGGAACAGGCGCAGATCACGATGCTGGGCACTTCCTACCCGGAGGTGCGCTACGACAGCTTCGCGCAGGCCATCCACGCGCGCTTAGGCATCGACGCGCCCACCTTCAACCAGACGCAGCAGCTCGGCATGTCGGCCGGCGACGTCGCCGTCGCATCGTGGCTCGCCGCCGAAGAGCGCGTGCCGGTCACCAACGTCATCAACGAGCAGCGCCAGGCGAACAAGGCGTTCATCGACCTCGCCTTGTCGAAGCAGTTCGCGCCCGAGTCGCTTGAAGTGACCCTCGGTCTATGGTACGAGGGGTACGCGGAAAAACCGACGGAGTAGGTGCGAGCACCGATCTCGTAGCCCCGGCCTCTTGAGGCCGGGGCTTTTCTTTTGTCACAAGGTCGCGCCGTCGTGGGTACGGTAGATACGCGTATGCCTTCCGACGTCCCCGCGATCCCCGGTTCGGACACGCCCGGCGCCCAACTCGCCGCCTGGGTGAGCCAGTTCCGCGACCGCATCAACCTCAGCGTGCTCGATGCGCAGGCGGCCCGCCCGGTGCGGCTGCTGCTTGCCGGCGACGGGGCGGGCGAGCTGGCCGACGTCTTGGATCCAGAACGGACGGCACGCGGTTCGGTGCTTGCGCCGCTCGACGAGGCGCCCGGCTGGATGGTCGCCGACAGTGCGAGCCGGGCGATCGTGTTCTGCCCGAGCAGCGGCAGCGTGCCCGAAGAGGCGCTCGCACATTTCGAGTCCTCGTCGCTGCCGGTGTTCGTCATCGACCGGCCGCTGCTGGGCGCGGGGGCGCCTCAAAGCCGGACGACCGGATCGCCTGCGCACAAGCCCGCTCCGGGCAGGCCGGCTCGCTACTACGTCAGCGCGCTCGACGCGCTCGAACTCGGCAGACACGTGCTCCCCGATATCGTCACCGCATGCCGCGACGTCGAGATCTCGCTCGCCGCCAAGCTGCCGATCTTCCGGCCGAGCGTCGCGGCCAAGATCACCGTCGACTGCGCGCTGCAAAGCCTTCAGGTGGCCGGCGCATCCGCGCTCGTCGACCACATCCCCGTGTTGGGACTGCTCCTCGGCAGCATCGCTTCGGCCGGGGACACGATCGTGATCACGGGCATGCAGGTCAACATGCTGCTGCGCATCGCGGCGGCGTTCGGCAAGAAAGCGGAGTTCGCGCGCATCGCCGAGCTTATGCCGGTCATCGGCGGCGGGTACGGCTGGCGAGCGTTGGCGCGCGAGGCGTCTGGCTTCATCCCGTTCGCCGGGCCGGTCATCAAAGCGGGCATCGCGTACGCGGGGACGCTGGTCATCGGCCAGGCGGCTACCTTCTACTACGAGACCGGCAACCGGATGGCGCCCGAGAAGATCGGCGCGCTCTATCGCGAGGCGGTCGAACGGGCGAAGAACGTCGCGGTCGATTTCATCGAACGCCTGCGCAAGAAGCCATCGTCATAAGATAGCGCCCTGCCGAGCTGAGCCTAGAGCGTGCGGCGTCCCTCCAGCGCGCGCGCTAAGGTCGTCTCATCCGCATAATCCAGTTCGCCGCCGATCGGCAACCCGTACGCCAGGCGTGTCACCTTGACGCCTGCGGGCTCGATGAGCCTATGCAGATACAGCGCCGTGGACTCTCCTTCGGCGTTAGGATTGGTCGCAATGATGACTTCCTTGACGCCTTCGGGGCCGAGCCGGTCGAGCAGTTCCTTGACGTGGAGTTGTCCGACGCCGATGCCCTCCATCGGCGAGATGAGTCCGCCCAGCACGTGATAGCGGCCGTTGAACGTCATCGCGCGCTCGACCGCATAGACGTCCTTGGCCTCGCCGACGACGCATATAAGCGACGTATCGCGCCGCGGGTCGGCGCAGATCGAGCACTCGTCGCTCTCGGTCAAGCTGAAACAGCGCTTGCAGAACTTGACCTTGTCCTTGACCGCGACGATCGCGTCCGCCAAGGCTTGCGCGTCTTGCCGGCTCGACGATAACAGGTAGAACGCCAAGCGCGCCGCGGTCTTCGGACCGACGGTCGGAAGCTTCTCAAGCTCACCGATCAGCGTGGAGAGCGGTCCAGCGAGATGATCCAATGCCGTGGGGTCAGAACCCGGGAATGCCCAGGCCGCCGGCCAGCGGGCCCATGCGGGTGCGCGAGAGCTCGCTCACTTTGGCCTGCGCGTCTTTGAACGCGATGCCGACCAGGTCTTCGAGCGTCTCCACGTCCTGCGGATCGACCGCCGCCTTGTCGATCTTCACGCTGCGCAGCTGGCCGTGGCCGTCCAACGTCACGAGCACCGCGCCCGAGCCGGCGCTGCCGGTGACGGTCTCGTTGCCGAGCTCTTCTTGGATCTTGGCGAGCTGCTGCTGCAGCTGGCGCGCCTGTTTGAGCAGATTGGGGTTCATGCTAGATCAGTTCTCCGCCGAGGACGGATTCAGCGAGCGCGAAGCCCGTGCTGCTCTCGGCTTTTTGCTGCGCTTGGCGCGCCGGAGCGCTGCCCAGCACCAGCGCGATGCGCGGCCGTATCCCGCTGACGTGTTCGATCGCGCTCGCGATCAGCGCGCTCGTCGGCGGGTCGCTGAGGCTTTCGAGGAAATGCTTCTTCGTCACGGACAGCGTGACGGTTTCGTCGTTCGCGTCCGCGACGGCCGCGTGCTGCAGGTATGCGAAGACGGTGTTCGACCTTTCACGCACCGCGGTCATGACCAGATGCCACATCGCCGCGAGCCGAGTGGGCGTGAGCGAACCGGTCGCTGCCGGCGCCGAGGCGACGGCCGCAGACGCGGGCGCCGAAGAGAGCGGCGGCGCCTGCGCTTCGTTTTCAAGCGCTTTTGACGCGGTTGCCGCCGCACGCGGTTTACGAGCCGCACCAGCGGGCGCGGGAGCGCCGCCCGGTGCGGGTCCGGCACCCCCGGCGCGCTCCTCGAGCGCGCGCAGGCGGTCGGAGAGGCTTTGCAGCGTCATCTCGTCGGCCGGCATGATGATGCGCGCGAGCGCGAGTTCCAGATCGATGCGCGGCTGCGTCGACCAGCGTTGTGCGACTGTATCCGAGAGCACGCGCAACGCGGTCATGATCCTGGTCTTGGTCAGCTCCTGCGCGCGCGCGGCCACCGCCTGCGCTTCATCCGGCGGGGCTTCTTGTTCGAGCACCTCGCGGCTAGTGCGGGCCAAGAGCGCCAATCTGAACCAATGCAGCAGCTCTCTGGAAAGCCAGCCCGGGTCCACCCCCTGGGCGCTCGCATCGGCGATCGTCTGCAGCGCCGCCGCGGCGTCGGAAGCGATGATCGCGTCCACCAGCCGGTCGATGACGTCTTTGTGCGACTCGCCGAAGGCCGCATCGAGCACGCGAGCGTCGATCGCCTGTCCACCGGCGAAACCGCGCGCCTGCTCGAGCATGACAAGCGCATCGCGCAGCGCGCCGTCTGCGAGGTGGGCGATGCGTCGCGCCGCGATCTCGTCGAGCGCGATCTTTTCGCGCTTGGCGACCTCTTGGAGGCGCGCGGCGATGACCGGCGGGGTCATGCGCCGGAACTCGTAGCGCTGGCAGCGCGAAAGAATCGTCGCCGGAACGCGATGCAGTTCGGTCGTCGCCAGCACGAAGACGACGTACTCCGGCGGTTCCTCCAACGTCTTGAGCAGCGCGTTGAACGCTTCGGAGGTCAGCATGTGGACCTCGTCGATGATGTAGACCTTCTTGCGGAACTGCGAAGGCGCGAACTGGACGCGGTCCCGAAGCTCGCGGATCTCGTTGATGCCGCGATTGCTGGCAGCGTCGATCTCGACGACGTCAAAGGCCGTTCCAGCCGCGATCGAGGTGCAGGCTTCGCAGACTCCGCACGGGTCCGGCCGCGGGCCGTTGGTCAGGCAATTGAGACACTTGGCGAGGATGCGCGCGGCCGAGGTCTTGCCGGTGCCCCGCGGACCCGAGAACAGATAGGCGTGCGCGACGCGGCCGGATTTGACCGCGGCGGTCAGGCCCTGTACCACGGCCGGCTGCCCGACGAGTTCGTCGAAGGCCGCGGGACGATGTTTGCGATACAGCGTCAGGGGTGCGGGAGAGGCGGTGTCGGGCACATCAGCCGCTTTCGTTCGGCTGTTCGCGCATTCCTAGACCGTCATGGCCAGCGAAGTGCGCCCGCGTCCGTAAACGGCTTGTCGCCGGGCGAGAGGACGACTGCCTCGATCGCGCCCTGCGGCTGTTCGACATAGCGAGCAGCCTGCCCACGGTCATCGGCCGTCAGCTCGGCGACCTTTTGCGTCGCACCGCTGCGCGTCTCCCACAACGCGTAACGGCCGTGCGGCGTCAGCCCGTCGGCGACGACGTAGATCCAATGACCGTCCGGCGCTTGCAAGACCTTGGCGCTGCCGGCGCTTTGCGGGCCGCCGGCCATCGGATGGTGGACGAAGTGGCTGTGGACGAGCGCGCCGACCGGCACGGTGAGCGCGTCGTCGCGCAGCCGCACGTTCCAGAACAGCAGCGCAAGACAGGCCGCGAGCGCAGCGGTGGCGACCCACGCCGGCGCGCCGATCCGCCGCCTCGCGACCGGCGCAGCCAGCGGACGCGCAAGCGCGCGGTCCACCGGCCGGGGCGATTCGAGCGTGGCGAGCGCGCCGACGCCGGCCATCGCATCGGCCAGCAGGACGGCGCAGGTCGGGCAGGCATCCGCATGTTCCAAGACGGTGCGCTGATCGTCCTCATCGAGGCTGCCCAGCGCAAATGCTTCTATCTGATCGTGTGGGTGCTGGATCATGATGCTTGCGGCCTCAGTGCTCGGCCCAGGCGCGACAAACCGAGCTGCGCGCGGCGCTTCACGGTTCCCAAGGGGGCGCCCGTCCGCTGCGCGATCTGCGCAAGCGTCATCGCCCCGAAGTACGCGCATGAGATCACTGTCCGCTGTTCGGGCGGCAGCTCGGCGAGCGCGGCGCGCACCCCGCGCGCGTCCTCGGCGGAGACGACGTCCGCGAGCGGATCCGGCGCCTGATCGGGAGCCTCAACGCGCTCCTCGCGCGCGGTTCGGCGCGACTCGGAACGCATGATCGCCAGCGCCGCGTTGCGGGTCACCGTGTACAGCCATGGGCTGATCCCTCCGGTCCTGACGACCAAGCCCTGGCGATGGCGCCAGAGGGCGAGGAACGCCTCCTGGACGGCGTCCTCGGCGCGCGCGTCATCGCGCAGAAGGCGAAACGCTATCCCCTTGCACCTCGGCGCGTAGCGCTGATAGACTTCTTCGAGCGCCGCTGCGTCGTCAGCGGCCAAGCGCCGGACGAGTTCTTGGTCCACGTTCTCCGCGATTTCCCTTGACACATATGGTATTGTTGAGGCGGCCACACTAGACGATATGCCGCTGGCATGCCCGCGGTTCACCTACGGGCCGGGACGTCCCGCGCCGGCTGTTGAAACAGTAGTTTTGGTCCCCGGGTATCCGGGTATATAATGGTTCGGCGGCACATCCGCCGACACGCCGGACCTCGAACAATATAGAAGAGGCCGGAGTTCGTCATCCACGGCGACACCCACGGCGACGACGGCCGGCGCTCCGGCCGCTCCAGAGGCACAGATTTATGAAGGTCGATCTCGACCTGCACGAAGCGCTCCGTACGCACTTCGGCTACGAGCGTTTCCAACCTGGACAAGAAGAAGTCATCCGGCGCGTGCTGGAGGGCAAGGATACGCTTGCCATTTTGGCGACCGGCGCGGGCAAATCGCTGTGCTATCAGCTGCCGGCGCTGCTGCTGCCGGGTACGACGGTCGTCGTGTCGCCGCTCATCGCGCTCATGAAGGACCAGATCGACATGCTGGCCGAGGCCGGCATCAGCAGCACCATCGCCCTGAACAGCACGCTCTCCGACGAAGAGGAGATCTCGCATCTCGAGCGCGTCGCGCGAGGCAACCTCAAGCTGATCTACGTGACGCCCGAACGGCTCGAGGACGAGAGCTTTGTCGAGGTGCTCGAGCGCCTGCACGTTCCGCTCTTCGTCGTGGATGAGGCGCATTGCATCTCGCAGTGGGGCCACGATTTCCGGCCCGCGTATCTGAACTTAGGGCGGGTGATCGCGGCGCTCGGCAAGCCGCCGGTGCTCGCGCTCACCGCGACGGCCACGCCCGCCGTGCGCGAAGACATCGTCACGCAGCTTGGCATACCGCACACCAAGCCGATCGTGCGCGGGTTCGATCGCCCCAATCTCGTGTACGAAGTCGCGCGTACGGCCACAGAAGCAGACAAGCTGCGCGTGCTCAAGGCCAAGTTCACCGGCCCGCTGGCCGGCGCGCTCGGCATCATCTACACCGCGACGATCAAGAACACATACGCGGTCGCCGAGTACTGCAAAACCGAGCTCGGCATCGAAGCCGACGTCTATCACAGCAAACTGCAAAAAGCCGAGCGCGAGCGCGTCCACGACCGCTTCATGAACGAGGACGTCAAGATCGTGGTGGCCACCAACGCGTTCGGGTTGGGCATCGATAAGCCCAACATCCGCTTCGTCATCCACTACGATCTGCCGGGCAGCGTCGAAGCGTACACGCAAGAGGCAGGCCGGGCGGGGCGCGACGGCATGGAGTCGACCTGCCTGCTGCTATACCGGCAAAGCGACACGCGCGTGCAGAACTATTTCCTCACCGGCAAGTATCCGGACGTCGAGGAGGTGCAGAAGGTCTTCGGCACGCTGCAGTACTTCGAGAGCCAGGACAACGGCGTTTCGCTCTCGGACCTGCGCAAGATCTCGCAGCTGCCGCTGACCAAGCTCAAAGTGATCCTCGCGCTGCTCAAGAAGGGCGGCTTCATCCAGAACGTCACGAAGTCCACGTACGGGCTGGCACCGCTGCTCAAGCAGAGCAAGGGGCTGGCGCTCAACCTCGCCAGCTACGAGACCAAGCGCTCGTACGACCAGAGCAAGCTGCAGATGATCCTGCAGTACTGCGAGACGCGCAGCTGCCGGCGCAAGTTCATCCTCAATTATTTCGGGGAGGACTACGATCTGCCTAACTGCGGCGCGTGCGACAATTGCCGCGCGCGGCTCGCCAAAGGCGGCACCGTCGAGCTGTTCGACACGCCGCGCACGGCCAGCGAATTCCGCATCGGAGACATCGTGCAGCATCCCAAGTTCGGTGAAGGCACGGTCGAGCGCGCCGAGCGCGATCTTGTGACGGTGCTGTTCCCGGCGCACGGATACAAGACGCTGCTCGCCACGGCGGTGGCCCGCCAGCAAATCGCGTAAGTGACCCGCGCGCCGCACGCGCAGACGTTCCGCGCCGCCGTTATCGGCGGCGCGTTCGCGCTTGCGATGGCCGTGGCCGCGCTCGGCCCGGGTGGTGCCCGCGGCGATCAGACGCTGCCCCCGACACCACAGCCCGGCTCCAGCGTCATAGGGACGCCCACGCCTGCCGGCAGCGCGACGAATGCCGGGCCGCAACCCATCTATCCGCCCAGCCCCTGCGCAACGGGCGCAGTCGACTGCAGTCCGTTGCCGCAGGGCACGTACATGTCGACGCAGCCGCCCCCGCCGCCGCCCGTCAGCGTGAATCCCGCAAGCGTGCGCGTGCTGCTCGGCCACAGCGCATCCGCCCGGCTGCTCTCGCCGCCGAGCGGCATCGTCATGCTGTCGGGCTTCGACGACAACGTCGTGCGCGCGATCTTCAACCCGGTCGCGCGCACCATCGACCTTTGGGGGTTGCATCCGGGCGCGACGAAAGTGACGGTGACCAGCCAAGGCGGCACGACCGCGACGCTCGAGGTGGCGGTGCAGATCTCGGCCGGCAGATCCGACGCGTTCACCTCGATCAACATCACCGGGCACCCGGCATCGTCGCAGTTCGTCGCCGACATGGCGGCGCAGGCGGCCACCCAAGTGACCTATGCGCAACCGGGCGCGCACATCACGTCGGGTGCGGTCGAGGACTCACGCGAGCTGGAGCCCGATGACACCGGAATCGTGCACGTGCCGATCGACGTGAGCGGCGACAACTACTTCTCTTACCACACCGTCGTGGCCGTGCGTCTGACCAATCTCGCACAGCCTCAGCTCGCTCCGCGCTTGCTCCTCGTCTCGGATTATCCGGAGACGATCACCGAAGACGGCACGCTGTTCTACAGCGACGTCACCTTCGACAAGCCGGCGCGCCTGCTCTATTACCACTACGCGCCGCCGGGCGCGCCATTGCGGCGCGTGCTCGTCAAGGTGGAGAACACCGGCGCCGACGCGAGCCTGCTGGAGATGATCGCGGGCATCGGCGGTCCGTACACGGACATCCTCGGCGTCGGCCACGGTTCGACGATGCGTTTCTTGCAGCGCGAGGCCGCGGGCGAGGGCGAGGTCTTCGAGGTGCCGCCGCGCGCGACGATCAACGTCGTGGACCAGCAGCTGCCCGCGGGCAACCTGGTGGCCGGCATCATGCAGATGCGCGTCATCACCGGGCCAGGATTGCGCGTGGCCGTGGTCGTCCAAGCCGCCGACGCGTCGCCGATCGAGCCTATCTCCGATACGCTGCTCTCGAGCGCGATCAAGCACGCGCGCGGCATCTACCAGATCCCGGAGTTCTTCTACGACGAGTCGTACACGGTCGGTGACGCGCCCACGACGCTGGCGATCGGCAAGCTGCCGCTGCCGAATCTCGTCGAAGGCGACGTGCTCGGCGGCGACTACGGCGTCAAACAGAGCGCGGACGTCAACCTGCTGAACCCCACCGATCGCCCCGCTGATGTCGGGCTGTGGTTCGAACCGCGCGGCGGCCGAGCGACGGGCACGCTGCTCATCGACGATGACGTCGTGCAGCTGCATCCGGTCGACGCGATGAAACCCGCGCTCGTGCGCCGGTTCACGGTGCCGGCGCGAGGCTTCGTGCACGTCAGCGTCGTCACGATGCCCGAAGGCGGGTCGTCATATCCGGTCAATCTGCTGTTCGCGTCCGATCCGCCGGCCGGTGCGGGCTGGAATCTCTCCGCGGCGGTCCACTAAGGAGCCGCCGGCGGCGCTGCGTCGAGCTGCCCGCTTCGACCCTAGAGCGAGCTCGCCGGGAATCGGCGTGGCTCGCTCGTAAGTAGCGGACCGGAATGCGTATGCGCGCGATTGTCCTGTTCGCCGCGGCGCTGGCAGCGCTCGGGGCGCCCGTTGTTGCCGTCGCCGACGATGCCGCTTCGGCCCCTGCGTCGACGCCGGTTCCTGCGTCGACGCCTGCGTCGGGCGATGCGGACGATGCGCCGGGCAGCTTCTTGTTCACCTTGGGGGCTTCGGTGCGGCCGCGCTACTATTTCCAGGCGATGGCCGGGGGCAAAGCGCGCGCGCAATACCGCATCACGTTAGGCACGAAGCTGAGTGGGGGCCAGCAGCTGAGCGTCAACGTCCCGCTCGTGACCAGCTACCAATCGGGCCTTGCGCCGAAATCCGGTCTCGGGAACGTGAGCATCGTGTATGCCTTCCCGCGGGTGGGAAGGCGTTCGGATCACACGCTCTCGGCCGAAATAGAACTGCCGACCGTGACCAACGACGTCAAGAGCAACGACACGCAGCTTCGGCCGCACTACGATTTCCGGCTGTACTCCGAGCGCGGCGGCGTGCTGCTGCAGAACACGTTCGTGCAGAGCATCAGCGTGCCGCCCGGCTCATCGTGGTCGAGCTACTACGACCTCAAGGCGCAGCCGTACGTCGAGAGCAAGACCAGCGGATCGCTCTCGCTGTTCTACGAGGCTCGCGTCAACCTCGCGCTGGGCGGCGTGTACGTATCGGCCCTGGGGCCGAGCGTTGTCGGCAGGATCGGGCGCAGATTCTCGGTGTCGGCTTTCGACATCTGGGGCCTGGGCGCCAACAGCCAGAATCTGCTGTGGCGCTACAAAGTCCAGGCGCTGCTCAGCGCGACCCTCTAGCGCGATCGCGCCCTACCCGGCTCGGCGACGGACGTCAGGCGCGCGTACACCGATACCATCGTCTGCGCCACTGCCGGCCAGCTGAATGTGCGCGCGCGGTCGCGGCCGCGTGCGACGCGCTCGTCGAGCGCGCTTCCTCCGCTCAGCACGTGCGCAAGCGCATCCGAGAACGCGCGAGCATCGCCAGGCGGACAATAGACGGTCCCATCGTCAAGTACTTCGCGCAGCACTGGGATGTCGGACGACACGACGGGCAAACCCGCGGCCAGCGCCTGCAGCGGCGGTAAGCCGAACCCCTCGTAGCGCGAAGGAAAGATGAACGCGGCCGCACGCGAGTACAGGTCGAGCAGCCGGTCGTCATGCACAAACCCGAGCAATTCGACACGATCGCCGGCCCCGAGGCGCGCCGCTTCCCTTCGGACCTCGTCTGCGTACGGCGTGAAGGGACCGGCGCAGACCAGTCGGATACGGTCCATGGGTGCGATGGCCCGCACTGCGGTGATTAGATCCTTGCGCTCCTCGACGGTGCCGACGGTCAGCACGAAGGGCGGCTGCGCGGGCTTACGCGCAAGCGTGAAGTAACGCTGGTCGACGCCTGCGCCCGCCACCGTGATGAAATCCGGCGATATTCCCAAGCCGTCGGCGACGTCAGTGCGCGCGGCATGCGTGTCCACGACGATCGCGTCGGCCGCGCGCGCCAAACGAGGCTGCAACGAACCGAAATACCAGCGCACGTAGGCGCGGCCGCGGTTCGCGGCGCGCAGCCAGGTCAGATCGTGAAGCGTCAACACGCACGGATGCGGCGGGCGCCACGGCAGCGTGCCGCCGGTGAAATGGATCACGTCGGCATGCGCCTCCCTCGCGAGGCGCCTCACGCGCAGCTGATCCCAGTACGCGCGGCGGTCGAAACGCCACAAGTCGAAGCTGTCGTCGCGCAGCTCGACGACCTCGACGTCGGAGCGCGCGCGCAGCGCCGCCGCGAGCGAGCTCGCGTACACGCCCAGACCCGTCGCAGTGCCGCGCGCGAACTGGGTCTCGATCGCGACACGCATCAGCGCACGCGGGGGGTCGCCGACGGTGAGGCGCCAAGCTCGGCCAGCGCCTGCTCTGCGTCGGCTTGATGCGGATGCAGCGAGAGGACGCGTGCGTAGGCCTCACGCGCGGCGTTCTTGTCGCCCCAATCCTTTTGCGCGGATGCGTACGAGAGCAAGTAGCCCTCGTTGAACGGCGCGATCTCGGTCGCTCGCCTGAACGAGGCGATGGCGCGACGACGATATCCGTCCGCGGCCTGCGGCTTCGCGTAACTCGCGGCGGCGGCGAGCCTGCCGATCTTCGCATAGGCCGCCGCCAAGTCGGCGCGCAGCAGCAGATCGCCGCCCAGACGTTGCACGAGCGCCGTTTCAAGCGCGATCGCCTCGTCGTAGCGGCCCGTCGCCGCGATGCGATCCTCCATCGCAGCCAAGCGCACTGCCGCGTCCGCCTGCAGATAGTCTGCCACGGCGGCGTCCGCATTGCCGAGGCGCGCTTGCGCATCGCCCATCTCCGCGACGCAGGCCGCGCCGCAGGCCGAGGCTTCGAAGTCGCGCAGCGCCGCAGCCGGATCGCTGTCGAGCAGCGCGCGGCCGCGGTCTTCGAGCAACAGTCGGGAGTGCGGCGTGAGCGCCAGCCCGCGGCCGAACCATGAGGCCGCCGCCGCGGCATCGCCTTTGGCCAGCGCCAGGTTGCCGAGGTCGTCGCACCACCACGCCGCCAGCGGACGCCATGCGACCGCCGCGAGCAACGCCAGCGCGACGATTCCCGCGCCGATCAATTCTTTGCGCACCCGAAAAGATTGGGGGCCAGGCATTGCCTGACCCCCTTTCGCTGTCGCTTTCCCGCGATCGAGATCGCGGGACTACATCACGCTAGAACTTGACCGTGAAGTAGATGTTCTGCCGATTCTGGGTCCAGTTGTAGGTCGGCAGCTGGTTGTCTTTCCATTGGTAGTTCGTGAAGAAGAAGTTGATCGACGAGTTGGTGTTCGGTATGTTGTAGAGGACGCCCGCGTTGAGGGCAGTCTTCGTCTGGCTGATGCTCTGGTTCAGCGTGTTGAGCGCCTCACCGCCCCACGCCTGGTTGACGTAGGTCACGTTCGCCGTGAGGGCGGCCGTGATGGGCAACGCCAGCGAGCCGCTGCCCGCCAAGTGGCGCACGTTCTGGTAGTTCGGATAGAAGTACACGATCTGGCCGGTGCCCGTCAACTCGGTGCTGCCAAGCGCGTTGTACGCGCCGGGCACGCCGAGCAGCGGGTCGGCGGCGTAGACGAACGGCGTCTGGTCGAGCCGCTGGATGCGCTCGTACAGAGCATCGAAGTTCAACGTCGCCGTGCGATCCCAGATCGGCAGGCCGAGCGTGAAGCCGCCGCCGTAGGTCTGGTACTTGCCACCGACGCCGGTGACGTACTGCGGGCCGAAGATCGCCGCCGACAGCGAGTTCGGACGGATCTCTTGCAGCTGTTGGCCGCCGAGGCGGATCTTCAGATTCACGCCGCCGATACGGATCGGGAAGTTGAGCTGCACTGACGGTCCGCGCGTGTTCGGCGCGAACGTGCTGTAGAAGTACGGGCCTTGCGCCTTGAACTGGTTGAACAGCGGGAAGTCAAACGTCCCGCCCGGGAACTGCCCGGTGTTCGCCAGCAGCGGACCCGCATAGCCGTTGGCCAGAGCGACGGCGTCGACTTGCTGGTTGATACCCAGCGTGTTGCCGATTCCGAAGCCGGTCGGCAGCTGCGGCATGTTCCAGAACGAGAACAGCGCCGGCGACTGGCCTGCCCACATGAAGGACGCGCCGTCGATGTAGTACGGGCCGACGCTCTGATACGACAGCGTCTGGTCGCCGCCCAGGAACTTGAACTTCAGCCCGATGACGCCTGCGGTATCGCTTTGCGCCGGAATGCGCTGGAAGTCAGGCGTATACTTGCTGGTCGCGACTTCGCCGTACAAGGCCGGCGTGACGACGCCCCACTGGCCGCTGCCCCACTCGCGTGCCAGCGGCATCACGAAGTCGAACCCGAAGACCGTGTCGCTGACGATGGTGTTCGGCACCGACGCGGATTGCAGGTAGACCGTGTTGCCGGACGCGCTGTTGCCGCCGTTGAGATCGAACAGGCGGTTCAACGAGAAGCCGATCTGCGCGCTGGGGATGCCGGGGATGCGGTACACCGCGCGGCCGCCGACGTCGTAGCGCTGCGGGAACGTGTTGTTGGACACGCTGTACGATTGATACGTGATCGAGACGGTCACGCCGGCCGGGATGGGGCTCGGCGACGTGAACACGACCATGTTGGGGGTCTGCACGAAGTTGAAGCTGGGCTCGTTCGGCTGATTAGCAGCCGTGAAGAAGCAGCCGGTGAAGCACGCTGGCGGGCCGAGGTAGTACGACACGAAGACCGTGCCCGGCTGCGCGAGCGCGCTCAGCGTGACGGACGTCAGCGTGCCGGTGCCCGAGGTGAACGTATCGGTCGTCGGCGCCGAGCCGTAGACGTTGGTCGTCTGCTGGAAGTAGTACGGGCCGAGATACGTGTTCGACTGGATCCAGCCCGTGTTCGGCGGGAACGTCGGCGCGCCGCTCAACACCCCGACCGGGTCCAAGCGCGTGCCGTACGCCTGTACGTCCAGGTATTTCTCGATCGTCGCCGTCACGTCAACGCCGTTGGGATACGGACGGAACGGGTCGGTGTAGTTGATGTGGAAATTGTCGGCCGGGCTGTAGGTCAAGCCGGTGAGCGAGCCTTTGATGTTCTGCAACTGCCCGACGCGGATGTTCAGACCCGTGACGCCGTTCATGTTCGGCACGTTGACCTCGAGCGTCGGGTTGATGCCGACGCCGGTCTGCTGTTGCCGGTAGCCGCCCGAGTAGTAGTCGACGATGTTGATGGGCAGCGAGATGATCAGGTTCTGGTTGACCGCATACGAGGGCGTGAACTCCCATTGCGCGCGCGGCAGCAGGATGCCGGGGCCGACGCGTCCGTAGTACGGGTCGTTGCTCTGGTCGTTTTCGATGAATTGGTCGGTGAAGTTGAAGACCGAATCGGAGCGCGCCAAGCAGGCGTTGGCCGGCAGCGGGTTGGTGGTCGCGCATGACGGCGCACCGGTGAGCACGGTCGGGTTTTGGATCTGCTCGCGCTGCGAGTAGCCGGACCACAGCGTGCCGTGCACGGTGAAGCCTTGTGCGAACTTCGTCGCTTTGTCGAGCGCCGCGAGCCTGTCCTCGATCTGCGTGACGCGGACGCCCATGCCGTCGAGCTCGTCCTTATATGCGTCCATCAATCTGGCGAGTTTTTGCAGGTCGGCCTTGCTGGCGCCGCCTTCGGCTTCCACTTTGGCGATGGCGCGCGCGAGAGCGACCGCGACCTCGTTGCGCGTCATCGGCCGGTTGCCGAGGAATTTTCCGTTCGGATAGCCGGCAAGAATGCCGTCTGCAGCGAGCGTCTGGATGTAGTCCGCCGCCCAGCTGTTCGCCGGTACGTCGTTGAACGGCGTCGCAAACGCCGGCCGGACGCACAGAACAGAAGCGGCGACGAACGCGCTTACCGCGAGGTAGGCGAATCTCTTCAAAGCGGTCCTCCTTAGCGAGAGGCACAGACGTCGGGGGCCGTTTCGAACCTTGACGCGCGCAGAATCTTCGTTCCCTGCTTTGCGAATCCAGTTCCGATGGGTCCCGAAGGCGCTGGGCGACCATGTCGTCCAGCGGCACAAATATTCGGCGCCGTATCGCCCATGAGGACAAAGGCGAAGCACTGCACCGGCAACCTGCACGGGCTGGGTTGGCCGCTAAAATTGCCCATTCCTGCCCTTGGCCGCTGGCCGGGAGGCGGGGCCGTTCCCGAAAGGTGGAACCCCAAAATCACGGCTTGTCACGGCTTAGGAATCGCTCGATGATGAGCAGCGCGGCATACCCGTCGAGCGGCTCGTCGGGAACCAGCAACCCGCGTGGTATAAGGCGCGCAAGCCCGCGCGGCGGATGATCCTGATAGTAACGCTGGCGCGCCTCCAACGTCGTACGGCTCTCGTCGACGATGCTGACCGGCACGCCCGGGAAGGCGGTTCGACACAATGCCACGACCGCGCTCGACGTGGTCGCATGGCCGACGCAGATGCCGGCGATGTCCGGAGCCGGCGCGTGCGCGGTGAGATATGCCTCCAGCTCGGGGGTCGGCACGACCCGCAGATCCGCGCGCTCGCCATCTTCGTAGGCGATCGCGACGCCGCACTTGGTGCGCCCCGGATCGACGCCGATATAGCGCCGGCGCGCCGTGCGCATCAGCGGCCGGGCGCGACGATCAGCTCGGTCGTGAGCGGGCCGCTGGCCTTGACGTCGCTCATCGCGATCGCGCGCAACACCGCCGGACCGTGGATCGAGCGCAGCTGCTTGTACGCCTGGTCGAAGGTGGCGACATTCGCCTCCGGCGTGTCGGCGATCGTCGGCGGCATGCCGTGTGCGATGGCGTTATCGGTGATCGCGATGCGCAATTGCTGCAGGCCGGCGCTGGCGAGCTGCGGATCGCGTCCATCGGCGATGCTCACCGCCGCGATCGCGTCGCCCTTGCGGTAGATCAGGCCATCCCTGAACACGTTGAACGAGATCGACATAGCGCCGTGGCGGAAGATGTTCTCGCCGGCGACCGGCACGACGATCGCATCGTCGGGCGCGTACGTCTTGATCTGGCGCGCGAGCGCGGCGATCTTCGCGCGCGCGGCAGGCGTGAGCTCCTGCGGATATGGCTGCACGTCCGGGATGGTGCTGTAGTGCTCGGCGACCACCCGGAACAACGCCGTCAAGTTCCGCTCGATGCTGGCTTCGTCATCCGTCGTGTCGACGAGCACCGGGCGCGAGATCGGTTCGCCGTTGCGGAAGACCAGCGGCGCCTCGCGCACGAACAGCAAGAGCTGATCGCGCTGCGCGGTCAGCGTCTTGATCTCGTCGCGCAGCGTGTTGATCGAGAACAGCGCCTGGCGCGCTTCCTGGTTCACCGCCGCGACGAAGCCGACCGCGAACAGGGCGATGAGCATGCCGAAGCCGACGGCGAAAATCGTGCTCGTGTATCGCGGCCGCAGGCCGAACAGCGTCATGCGCCGCCGTCCGACCTGATGGCCGACGCGGTCGCCGACGAACGCGATCAGGCCGGCCAGCACCACGATGCCCGCGACCGTGATGACGGGGCGTATGTCGAACGCCAGCAGCACCAGCATGCCGTGCAGCGCCATCATACCTTGGCCGCCAACTGCAACAGCCACACCCCGATAGCGCCGAAGATGATGTTGGGCAGCCACGCCATCGCCAAGCTCAGCTCGGGGGCGGTGCGGCCGATCGCCAGACAGATCGTGGTGACGACGTAGAACGCGAACACGATCGCGATGCTGATGCCGAAGCCCGCGCCCGAGGTCGAGCGCTGGCGCCGGATGCCAAGCGGTATCGCCAGCAGCGTGAAGACGAGGCTCGCGAACGGACGGGCGAGTTTGCTGTCGTAGGTCACGAGCAGCAATGCGTAGCGCGACTGGTCGCCCGACGCGATCGCGGAGTGCAGCAGCGGCCGCAGCTGATTGCGCGACAGGTCCTCCGGACGTTTGGAGAGCTCGATGAGCTGGGTCGGACTGGCGCCGATGTTCACGCTGGTGAGCGGCAAGGTGCCGAGCGTGCAGCACACGGGAGCCAGGCGATACGAGATCGCGTCGTGCAGCACCCAGGTCGAGTTCTGGTAGCGCGCGCGCGGCGCGACCAGCAGCGAGAGCAGCGTCTCGCCGCGATACACCTGCACCGTGATCTCTTCGAGCGATTGCGTCGAGGTGTCGAATCCGGCGGCGTATGTCACCTGCGCGTCGCCGTTCGGCAGCGCACTGCGCACGACCTCATTTGAAAGGATGTTGACATTGCCCGACTGGATCTCGCTGGTCAGGATCTCGTTCGCCCTGGCGGTGGCTCCGGGCACGACGTACTCCTGGAATCCCAGTCCTACGAGCGAGGCGAGCAGGCCCACCGCGGCCACCGGCGCGGCGATGCGATATAGGCTGATGCCGCCGGCGCGCATGCCGGTGATCTCGGAATCGCCCGACAGGCGGCTCATCGCGAGCAGCACCGAGAGCAGCATCGACATCGGAAACGTCAGGACGAGCGTCTGCGGCAGCGTGTAGATGAAGTATTTGGCCGCCGCGAGGAGGCTGGCGTGCTCTTCCGACACCAGGCGCGCGACGTTGAGCAGCTCGCCCGCCACGAAGAGCAGCGTGAATGCGGCCAGTCCGAACAGGAACGGGCCGCCAAGCTCGGTGACCATGTAGCGGTCGAGAAGCTTCACAGACGAAAGCTCTCTCCCAGGTAGAATTTGCGCGCGGTCGGCGAGCTTGCGACGTCTTGCGCGCTGCCCGACACCTCGATGCGCCCGCGGTTGAGGATGTAGGCGCGATCGACGATGGCCAGGGTCTCACGCACTGAGTGATCGGTGATCAGCACGCCCAATCCCTTGGCCTTGAGCAAACGGATGATCTCTTGGATATCCGCGACGGCGATCGGGTCGATCCCGGTGAACGGCTCGTCGAGCAGCAAGAAGGCCGGGTCGGTTGCGATCGCGCGCGCGATCTCGACGCGCCGGCGCTCGCCGCCGGACAGCGTCTCGGTGCGCGCGTGGATGAGCCCCTCGAGCCCGAACTCGCCTAGCAGCTTGGGCAGGCGCTCGTCCTGCTCCTGACGCGGCACGCCGCGCTGTTGCCAGATAAGCCGGATGTTGTCTTCGATCGTCAGCCGCCGGAAGACCGACGACTCTTGCGCGAGATAACCAAGGCCTTCGCGTGCGCGCATGTGCATGGGCTGATGGGTGATGTCGATGGTGCTGCCGTTGTCGGTCACGAGCAGCACCGCGCCGTCATTGGGCCGCACCAGACCGACCACCATATAGAACGTGGTCGTCTTGCCGGCGCCGTTGGGGCCGAGCAATCCGACGACTTCTCCACCACGCACGTTGAGGCTGACCTGGTCGACCACGGTCCGCGGGCCGTAGCTCTTGGTCAGACCTCTGACGTCGATCTCGATGGGCGTTCCTGTCGCTTGCACGTCCTACTTCCCGAAGGTCATGGTCTGCTCGCCGTCCGGCCCCCAGACGTGCACGCGCTGCAGGTCGAGGTCGGCCTCGGCGCGGTCGCCGGCGATGGAGTTGCCGCGGTCGTCATGCGCCTTGACGGCGCCCTCCGCGACCAGGATGTGGCGGTTGCCGTCGTATTCCATGGAGTCGGCCGACATGGACGCGCCGTTTGCGCCAGCGGCCCGCACCCCGCCGCGCAGCGAAACGTTGCGGTCGTTCGGCCGCACTGCTGCCGTCGGGGCCGTTACCCTCAAGCGCAGCGTCCTTCCTTTATAGAAGCTTAACGCGACGTCGCTCAACGTACCCTGGGAATCCACCGTCGCATATGCGATCTGCGTAGCGCGCAGCAGATACTCGAGCTGGCCGTTATGGATCTCTTTGAGTTCGACCGGCTTTCCGTTTTGCGACGAGGCGATGATGTAATAGGGCGCCTGCGCGCCAGGAGTCGGAGAGGGCGTCGGCGTCGATGCGGCGCGCGGTGTCGACGCGCAGCCCGAGATAAGCACTGCGGCGGCGAGCACGAGTGCGGCGAGAGCGGCATGGACGGGCGCGCTCGACGGCCGGGCGATGACGCGCTCGGCGGCCGGCGTGTCCGACGCGGGCTGCGGCGCTCTGCCGAGCGCGATCATCAGTCCGAGCATCGGCCACCACAAGAGGAAGACGAACGTCGACACCACGTCGACGACGTTCTGCAGCGCCGACGCGATGAAGGCGGCGACCAAAGCGTAGAAGAGCAGCACCCGTTCGCGGTCGTCGGGCGGTATGCGCCGGAGCGTGCGGCGCGCCTCGCGCACGCCCGCGACGACCGCCCAGACGAACGCCGCCAGGCCGAGCAGGCCGTTCTCGATGAGCACGTTGAGCGGCAGATCGTGCGCGTGCACCTCGTCGACGGCGGCATCGGGCTGCTTGAGCGCGGGGTACACCTTCGAGAAGCCGAGCGGGCCGACGCCGGTGAGCGCGAACCTCACGGCCATCCGCGCCGCGCCCTGCCAGACGGCGATGCGCGAAGGATTCTCGCTCGGATCGTGCGCCACGTCGCGGAACGTCGTCGTGCCGAGCACCAGCGCGATGACCGCGGCGCAGACGTACGCGACCTTGGCCGTGCGTCCGAAACGCCAGATCAGCACCGGCAGGCCGATGAGCAGACCGAGCCACGCCGCGCGCGACACCGACAAGGCCAGCGCGATGATGCCGACGACGGCTGACGTGGCGCCGAGCCTGCGCAGCAGCGGCGGCGCCGCTGCTTGGGCGAGGCCGAGCGCGATGAAGAACAGCAGATAGCCGCCGAATTCGTTGGGCTGCAAGAACGTGCCGGCGGCGCGGCCGTGCTGATACGCGAACATCTCGGGCGGATGGCGCGTGAGGGTGAGGCTGACGCCGAACACGGTCGCCGCGATGCCGGTCGCGAAGTAGCAGGTGAGCAGCGCGCGACGGACGCGTTCGTCAGCCGCATTCCACACGATCGCCACGAACGCGATGAAGTTGCCTGCCTCGCAGATGATCTCGAACATGCTTGCCCGCAGCGACACGCCGACCGCACCTGCCAGCGTCGCGGTCGCGATCATCGCCAGCAGCGGCGCGGTGAGCGGAGGCTGGATGAGACCGCGCCAGCCGCGGCGCACGACCAGCGCGACCAACGTGACCAGCGCGGCGATGGCGACGATGACCAGCAGCGCGACCGCGTAGCCTTTGCCGCCGATCGCGACGCCGCGCGGCAGCACGTCGGCGAGCAGCACGAGCATCGGCAAGGCCGGCATCAGCACGAAGAGCGCGAATGGGAGCGCGAGTTCGGCGCGCTGTCCGCGCGTCATGGGTGCCGTCATCTACGGGTGGTGCGACGCGAGCGCCAGCACAGCCTGTGCAACGGCGTCGGCTCCGCCGGGACCGCCCATGCGGGCTCGTCCCGTCTCGCCCATCGCGCGCATCCTCGAAGTGTCGCCCAGCAAGCTCACGACGCCACGCGCGAATGCGTGGTCCTCATCAGGCAAGACCAAGAGCGCGTCGCCGAGCAGCCGCTGCTGGCGCATCCGATACCAGCCCACTCTGGCCGGATCGCCGCCGGGCGAGGACGCGATCACCGGCAGTCCGAGCCCGGCCGCTTGCTCGTTCGCTGTGCCGGCTTGACCTAGCGCCATGACGCTGCGCGACAGCATGTCGCCGAATGCGCCGGAGATGACGCCGATGGTGAGCGGACCGGCCGCACCGCTCGCGATAACCCCCGACTGCGCGCCCGTGGGCGTCAAGACCGCGCCTGCCCCCGCGCAGGCGGCCAACAGCGGGGCCCGGTCCATGCCGGGCGCGAGCGAGATGAACGCGTGGACCGATGCCGGCGCGAGCGCGTGCGCGACGAGGACGAGGCGGCGAATGGCCGCGGCCGCATTGGCGGGCGCATCATCGCGGCTGCCAGGCAGCACCGCGACGTTGACGGAGTTCGGCGGCTCGCGCAGATCGACGCCCGTGACCCGCACGCCGTCCATCATGAGATTGCCGGCATAGCGAGCGGGCACGCCGTCCGCGGCAAGCGCGACCGCTGTAGCGGCGTCGCGGGCGAACACGATGCGGGCGCGCCGCGCGACGGCGCGTTCGAGGCCCGAGTGCGAAGCGACGTATTCCGACTTTGCGGTCGCGACGAACACGGTCGGACGTCGTGCGAAGACCAGACAAGCCGCTGCGCAATAGACGTCGCCGACGGCGACGATCGCATCGCGCGAACCTTGGCGGCGTAGAAAGGAGAACTGCCGCGCAGTGAGCGAGAGCAGGCCTGCGCCGACGTCGCGCACGAGGTTGCGGACGTTCCAGTACGCGATCAAACCGCCGCTCGGCATGCGCGCAGCCGGTCCGACGACGCGAGCCGGCGCGGCATCCGCGTCCGCTGCGGCCGCACCGCCGACCATCGGAAAATGCTCGATGATGGCCTCGGGCGCGCGCGCCGCGATCGCCGACGCGAGATAGCCGGCGATGGCCATCTCGCCGTAGCCGTTGCTGACGAGCAAGACGTTGGGCGCGCTCACGCTCATCCGCCCGTCCGAGACAGGAGCGGCACCAGCCGGAACGAGGCCACCCGCGGCCGCGCGCCGCCGAGCGTAAGCTCGAGCCGGCCTGCGTTTTCCGCATACGCTCCCGCGTGCACGATCGGCACGCCGTTCACGATCTCCGGCTGCGCGAGCGTGTCATGGCTATGGCCGCCGATGATCGCCCCGATGCCTGCGTAGGCGCTCGCAAGCTCGCGATCCGACCGCAGGCCGAGATGCGAAAGCACGATGGTGACGTCGGCCTCCTGCGGTGCCGCGAACATCTCGTCCATGGCGGCCTGCACGGAGAGGAAGCGCCACCCGAACACGGCCTCCCAGCCGCTGCCGGTGCGATATTGGGGCGCGAGCAAAGCGAGCAGGCGCACGCGCGCGCCGCCCGCTTCGACGACGAGCGAGCGCCGGAACGGAGCCGGTCGCTCGCGCAGGTCGAGCAGATTCGAACAGATCATCGGCATCGGCATCGCGCGTGCGCGCGCGGCGAACCAGGCATGGACGTAATGGAATTCGCGGTTGCCGACCGCCTGCGCGCGATACGGTGCCGCGGCGAAATCGGCGATGACCGGCTCGTCGCGCCGATAGATCGTCGACGATCCGAGCAGGCTGTCACCGCAATCGACCAGCAGGGCCGACGGTTCCACCAGCGCGGCGAGCGGAGCGCCGAATCCGGTGCGGCCGTGCACGTCTGCCGTATGGTAGATCGTGAGCGAGGCGGCGCTCATGTCGGCGCGCCCGCGTCCATGGTCTCGACGACGAAGCGCGCGATCCGCGTGAGCGTATCAGGCGGACCGAGCGCGGCGCGCAGTTCGCGATAGCCCTGCAGCTGCTCGTCGCGCGCACCGGCGTCCGACAGCAAGCGCCGCGTCGCGTCGACCAGCGCCTGCGGCGTCAGATCGTCCTGCAGCAGCTCGGGCACGATCGTGCGCCCCAAGAGGAGATTCGGCAAAGTCAGCGGGCCGCTTACGAATTGCGGCACGCGCCGCTGCGCGATGCGGTACTGCGTGCGGCTGATGGCGTAGAACGCGACCTGAGGGATCTCACGCAAGGCGGTCTCGAGCACCGCGGTGCCCGACGCGACCCACGCGAGGTCGGCCGCCCGCAGCGCGAGTTGGATATCTTCACCGCCGGCGATGACCGGTCGCATGCCGCTCGAGGCGCGCGGCCATTGCCGCTCGATCTGCCGGGCACGCACCTGCGAGGCGGCGGCGACGACGAACGTCGCCTCGTCGGCGCTCGCCAGCATAGCCGCCGCTGCCGACAGCCGGTCGGTCATGAGCGCGATCTCCTCGGCGCGGCTCCCGGGGAAGACGACGATGCGCGGTCCGGCGCCGGCAGGCACGGCGAGCTGCGCCGGCCACTGCGCATCCTGCGCGGCGCGCGGCGCGATCGCCGATACCAGCGGATGTCCGAAGTACTCGCAGCGCAGACCGAGCCGGTGATAGAAATCGCGCTGGCGCGCGAGTGCCGTCAACGGGATCGCCCCCGCTGCCACTGCGCGCGCTTGGCGTTCGTCATCGAGCCACGCACCCGGCGGGAAATAGTAGATGATGGGGCCGCGATAGCCGCCGTGGCGCATCTGTTCGACCAACCGCAGGTTGAACGCGCCGAAGTCGACAGGGATGACGGCCCGCGGCGGTTCGCGGCGCAGCATCGCGTCGTGCTGGCGCATGATGACGTACAACCTCGGGATCTTCGCGAACGCCGACACCGGACCGATGCTGGCCCAATCGCACGAGTCGACGGTGATGCGCGCACCTGCGGCCCGCAGGCGCTCCGATCCGATGGCAGCGCACGTGGTGCCGGGGCGCAGCGCGCGGATCTGGTCGAGCAGCAGAGCGGCCTCGAGATCGCCCGAGGCCTCGCCCGCGCTCATGAAGATGTCGGACGTCACGGCAGGCGCCTGCCTATCAGTCGAATCCGGCTTCGTCTTCCGTCGGCGCGACGGCGCGGCCGCGGCGTATCTCTCGCGTGGTGAAGCCGCGCTGCGACTCGTCCAGGAAGAACGCCACCAGCTCCTTGCCTTCGTCCGTCGTCACGCGATCGCGCAATTGCTCGACCGCGCCTGAGAGCGTGCCGTCGCCCAGGTAGAGCGCCCGATATGCCTCTTTGAGCTCGGTCTGCGCCGCGTTGGAAACGCCTTGCCGCTTAAGGCCGACGCGGTTGAGGCCGCGCACCCACGCCGGGTTGCCTTCGACCAGCATGAAGGGCGGGCAATCCTTGAGGATCTTGCTGCGGCCGCCGATGAACGCCAGCCGTCCGATGCGCACGAATTGATGCACGCCCACCATGCCCGAGATGTTCGCCCCGTCGCCGACGATGCAATGGCCCGCCAACTGCGTCAGATTCGACATCACGACGCGATCGCCGACGTGGCAGTCGTGCGCGATATGCACGTAGGCGAGCAAGTGGCAGTCCGATCCGATCGTGGTCGACGAGCCAGCGTCCGTGCCGCGGTTGACCGTCACGTACTCGCGGATCTGGTTGCGGTCGCCGATGCGCACGTACGAGACCTCGCCGCGGAACTTCTTGTCCTGTGACGTGCCGCCGATCACCGCGAACGGATAGACCACGTTCTCCGACCCGAGGTGCGTATGGCCGTGGACGACGACGTTGGCCAGCAGCTTGCTGCCGTCGCCGATCTCGACGTTCTTGCCGATGATGCAATACGGCCCGATCTCGACGTCACGCCCGATGCGCGCGCCGGGATGCACGACCGCGGTCGGGTGGATGTTCAGCGTGTGGACGCTGGGGCCGTCGCCGCCTGGTCTGATCACCGCGCTCACATGTCGAGGATAGCGGCGTCGAGCTGGAACAGACGCGTGTCGGCGACGACCGAGAACATCAGCTGCGCGGTGCACACGACCTGGCCGTCTACTTGCGACTCGGCCTGCAAGCAGCCGTACGACTTGCGCAGCCATTCGACGCGCACGTCCATCATGAGGCGATCGCCCGGCAGCACGGGCCGCCGGAAGCGGACCTTGTCGACGCCCGCGAGATACGGCACGGAGGTCGTCGCGGCTTTGGGCTCGAGGATGACGGTGCCGCCCAGCTGCGCCATCGCCTCGATGATGAGGACGCCCGGCATCACCGGGTTGTTCGGGAAATGGCCTTGGAAGAACGGCTCGTTGATCGTCACGTTCTTGTAACCCGCGGCGCGCTTGAGCGGCTCGAGCTCGGTGATGCGATCGAGCAGCAGCATCGGGTAGCGATGCGGCAGCGTCTCCATGATGCGGCGGATGTCGATGTCAGCCACAGCGCCGCCCGTCAGCCCGCCGGCGCCAGCAGCGCGCGCAGCGCGCGCGCGGCGGCGACGTGCAAGGCGTGGCCGGACTTGATCGCGACGACGCGCACGCGCGGGTACATGCCCAGCAATGCGAAGTCGCCGATCAGGTCCAGCGCCTTGTGACGCACGATCTCGTCGGGAAAGCGCAGTTCGCCCATGTAGCCGTCGGTGTCGACGACGACCGCGTTGTCGAGCGAACCGCCGAGCGCGAGGCCCTGCGCGGCGAGCGCCTCGATCTCGTGCCGGAACCCGAAGGTGCGGTTCGGTGCGATCTCGCGCAGGAAGTAGTCGGGCGTGATCTCGGGCGTGGCCAAGAACTGCTGGCCGACCGGTTCGGGAAACGCGACGAAGAAGCTGATCGAGAACGCGTCGGCCGGCAGCACGGCCAGCAGTTTGCCGTCCTCTTCGAACCACGCCGGTTCGCGCAGCTCGAGCACGCGCCGCGCAGCCGGTTGTTCGACGATGCCGGCGTCGGCGATCGCGCGCGCGAAAGGCAGCGCGCTGCCGTCGAGGATCGGCACCTCGTCGCCCTCCATCGCGAGGGTGGCGTTGTCGACCGCCATCCCTGCGAGCGCGGCGAGGACGTGCTCGACCGTGTGCACGACGCCCGAGCCCGAGCCCAGCGTGGTGCAGCGCACCGTCGAGCGGACATTGTCAGGAGTGGCCGCGACGCGCTGGCCGCCGGCAAGGACAAATGAAAAACCGGCGTTCGCCGGTGCCGGGGCTACTGTCACCGCCCCGGCGTGGCCGGTGTGCAAGCCGACGCCGCGCAGCGTGAAGTCGCGCGCCAGCGTATGCTGCTTATCGAAGTTCACGGCGGCACGTCGGCGCTACCGGCGTTTGCGCAGTTCCGCCACTGCGTCTATGAGTTCGCGCACTTGTTCGAATAGTTTAGGCAGTTTTCTGAACATGACCTTCTGCGCCATCTCCTCGCGGATCGGCAGCGCAGGCGTTCCCCACACTTTGGATTTCGGCGGCAGGTCCGACGTGATGCCGGTCTGTCCGCCGGCGATCGTCATGTCGCCGATGGTGATGTGACCGTTCACCCCGACCTGTCCGGCGAGCGTGACCAATGCGCCGACGTCCGTCGAGCCGGCGATGCCCACTTGCGCGCACAGCGTGCTGTCGGGACCGATCGTGCAATTGTGCCCGATCTGCACGAGATTGTCGATCTTGGTGCCGGCGCCGATGGTGGTCGAGCCGGTGACGGCGCGATCGATCGCGCTGCATGCGCCGATCTCCACCCGATCGCCGACGACGACGTTGCCGATCTGCGGTATCTTGATCTGCTCCGCGCCGACGCGCACGAAGCCGAAGCCGTCGGCGCCGATGACGCAGTTGGCGTGCAGGATGCAATCGTCGCCGACCACGCAATCGTCGAGCACGCAGGCGCGCGGATGCAGCAGCGTGCGCTTGCCGATCGATGCGTTGCGCCCGACGTATGCGCCGGCCATGAGGATCGCGCCGTCGCCTAGGTGCGCGCCCGAGCCGACGACGACGCCCGCGCCGATGAACACGTCGGCGCCGCGCTTCACGCGGTCGTCGATCACCGCGCTCGGATGCGTGAACGGGCCGCGTGGCAGCGGCGGTGCGAACGAGGCGAGAATGGCGGCAAGCGCGGCGCGCACGTCGTCGGCGACCAGCAGCGACTTCTCGCCGCGTGGGAGATCGGCGGCCGCGCGCGGCACGATAACGGCTGATGCGCGCGAGGCGAGCGCACGCTCGATCCAACGCTCGTCGACGGCGAAGGTGAGCGCGCCCGGCGCGGCCTCGTCCACCGACGACACGCGCTCGATGGAGACGCGCGCGTCGCCCACCAGCGTTGCGCCGGCAATCGCCGCCAAGTCGCTCAAGGGGCGCGGCGCGGTCACGGCGCGCGCTCTATTTGGGCGTCGGCGAGGGCGGCGTGATGTTCAGCGCCTTTTCGACGTCAGGGGTGATATCGTCGCCGCCGTACGCCGTGCCCTCTTTGGTCACCACGACCTGGTAGTTGCGCTGCTTGGCGATGTCGGTGACGGCGGCGCGCACCTCGGTCGTGACCTCGTCGTTCCAACGTTTCTCCTGGTCTTGGAACTGGGCCAGCGCCTTGCGCTTCTCGGCCGGGCTCACTTTGCTCTGCGAAATCGCTTGGTAGTTCGCTTGCAGCTGGTTGTAGTAGTTCTGGAACTTCGGCCAGTTGGCTTCCAGTTCGGTCACGCGCACGACGGCGATGCGCGAGTGCGCCTGCGCGCAGCCGCCGGCCGCGACGGCCGCGGCCAGCGCGACGGCCGCAAGCGCTCGATGTGAGTGTGTCTGTTTCACGTTTTGCTCCCGGATGGCGTGGGTGGTGACGGTGGAGATGAGGTCGCGGGTGACGAGTCTGAAGGCGACGGCGACGCCGGCAGCGCGGCGATGGCTTTGATGACTTGATCGGTGATGTCGACTGCCGAGCCGGCTCCGCGGATGTTGGTGAACACGATGGCGATGCCTCGCTGGCGCGCGACGTCACCGACCTGGGTCTGGACCTGCGTCAGGATCTTGCCGTAGAGGTCGCGCCGCTGGGCGGCGAGATCTTGCGACTCGTTCTGGATCGCGACGTCGTCGATGAACTGCATGTGCCCGATCGCGCTGTACTTGGCGACGAGCTGCTTGCGCGTCTGCTGATAGGCGGCCAGCGCCTTGGAGAATTCGGCGGCGTACTGCGCTTGGTTCTCGCTGTGGATCTTGTCCATCTGCGCGCGCGCCTTTGGATCTTTCTCGAGCTGCGCGTTGGCGTTGGCGACCTGCTGCTGGTATTGCGTGCCCAGGCCCGAGAGCTGCACGTGCAGCTGGTCGTTCATCTGCTTCTGCCGGGCCTTGAGCTTGTCGTTGGTCGCGTTCATCGACGCCGTGCGCGCCGCGTTGAAACGCGCGGCCGCGTCGCGCTGCAAGGAGTCCTCGTAGGTCTTGAGGTCCGCGTTGTCGCGCGACTTGAGCTGGTTGATCATCGACTCTTCGCGCGTCTCGATGTTCGCGAGCTGGCTCTCCGCCTGCTGGCGCTCGTCTTGGCTGAGATTGAGGTCTTCGAGCTTGGCTTTGAGGTTGAGACGCTGGCTTTGGCTCTGTTTCGCCAGGTCGATCTGGTAATCGGTCTCCTGCTTCTCGAGCTGCGCGCGCCGCGCACCGATCTTCAGACCCACCTCTTGCTGGAGCTGCCTGGCCACTTGCTGCAGATGCTGGCCATCCGCCTGATAGAGCTGCTTCTGGTAGTCGGTGAATGCCTTGAGCGCATCTTGTTGGACCTTCTGCGCTTGGGCGCCGAGCTGCTGGCCGATCGGAGCGGATGCGCCGGTGACCTGGGTTTGCAACGCCGCCATAGCCGCCGCTTCGCGCTGCTGGTAATAGGCGCGCCGCGCGTTGATCTGCGCTTGGAACTGCGCGTCCGCCGCGGCCAGGTCGGTTTCCATCTGCGTCAGCGCCTGCTGCTGCGCCGCCGTCTGCGGCGCAGGCGCGTTCTGCGCCTGACCGTTGAGCAACGTGATCTGCGATTCCAGCGTGTCGAGCTCCACGTGCAGCGGATGCGCGGCGATGACCTTGTCGATGTCGACGTAGCCGGCGCCGCTGCCATGTGAGAACGGAGCGCCTCCCTTCGCGCACCCCGCCAGCGCGACGACGAGCGCCGCGGCGACGAGTGCCTTGTGGTGCTTCAATTACTTCAGTGCTGCCAGCACGTCGGCGGTGACGTCGGTTCCGCCGTAGACGCGATCGGCCTGGTCGACGACGAGCAGCAGCTTCTGTTTCTTGGCGACATCCGAGATCGCTTTTTGGATCTCGTCGTTGAGCGGTTGGATGTCTTTCTTCTGCTCGTCTTTGAGCTGCTGGTTGAACGACTGCACAATCGTCAGCTGCTCGGCTTGGCTCTTGCCCGCGAGCTGCTTGTTGAGATCCTGCCCGAGCCGTTGGCGCGCCGCCTGAAACGCATCCGCGGCGGCCTTGGCCTTGGGCAGTTGGTCGATCTGGGCCTGATCGACATAGCCCACCTCGGACGGCGGCGGCGTCTGCACCGGCGGCACGATGATGCCGGGCTGGCCGATGGTGGATACCACTTCCTTTGTGATGTCCAGGCCGCCGTAGATGACGATCTGCTTGTCGACGACGACGCTCAGGCTGTGCTGCGCGGCCACCAAGGCGATCGCCGTCTGGGCGCGGCTGAGCAGCGGGTCGAACAACTCGTGCTGCTTGGCGGCGAGCCTCTGGTTGAACTCGCCGTAGATGCGCTGCTGGTCCGCTTGGCTCTTGCCTTTGATCGCCGCTTGGAAATCGCGCGCGGTCTGATCGCGATACTGCGCGAATTGCTGCTGCACCGCGGCGAACGCGGGCAGGCCCCCGATCGCGCCTTGGTCGACGAAGCCGATGTCGTTGATGTCGGTCGCCAGCGCTTGCGGCGCGAGCGCTAGTGCGGCGACGATCGCGAACGCGATCGCCGAAACGAATCGTATGTGCATTGTCTTATGGTTCTCCTAGAATGCTTGGCCGAAGCCGAATGAGATATGACTTCCCTGCGAGCTTGTGGCCAGATCGATGCGGATCTGCTGCGGCAGAATCGGTGTGGTCAAACGGATGCCGAAGCCGACGTCCGTCAAGAAGCTGTACGGCAGCTGCTTATAGGTGAAGGTCTGGCGCGGTCCCAGCACGACCGGCGCGTGCGGTCCTGACGGCGGTACCGGCGTCGGTGCCGGCGTCGGACCAGCCACCGCTTGGATGTACGGCGCGCTGCCGGAATCCGTGAAGAACACGACTTCCAGCTTGCGGTCGGCCGTCACGGGAATGCGCAGCTCGGCTTGTCCGAGCAGTTCGCGGTCGCCGTAGTACACGTACTTGGTCCCGCGCAGCTGCTGGTCCGACAAGCTGAACAGCTCGTTGTACGGCAGCGTGGTGCCGCCGCTCGAGAATCCCCAGACGAAGTTGAAGCCGAACGTCGAATGCCGTTTGACGGGATAGAAGCGCGTGAGCTGGAAAATGCCTTTGTCGTATTTGTAGTCCGATCCGAGGAACCTCAGCGCGGCTTCGTCGTAGATCGAGGTCACGCCGCCGTAGCGCGGGTTCTGCACGTCATCGCGATTGTCGCGCACCAGGCTTGCGTTGAGCGAGCGCAGCGCCTGGCTGGGCTGGGTGCCGCCGACCGTCACGCCGGCACCCGGCGTGGTGACGCCGATGGAGGTCTGGTCAAGCAGCGAGTTCGGGAACCCTTGCGCGGTGAATTGCTGGTACAGCCGCGTCGCCGACAAGCCGTAGTACAGGCGCGTGTACTCCGCGACCGGGTGGCCGGTCGTGATCGAGATGCCCGCTTGGCGCGACGAGAAATCGGCGAATTGGCCCGAGCACGGCGTCGAGCTCGGCTGGCACACGGTGTTGGTGCCGGGCGTAGGCGTCGCGGTCAGCGGCCCGCTCGAGACGCTGCCGCCGGGCGGCGACAGCGAATAGAACGGATTGTTGCCCGCCTCTTTATACACCGGGTACGGCTGGTTGGTGGTCACGTTGTTGAAGATGTTGACCGCCAGCGAGGTCGCCTTGAACCTGTGCAGATACGGGACCGTGATGCCGAAATTGACGGCCGACGTGTATTGGCCGCGCGAGGCCGCGATCGACGCGCCGTTGCCGGTGCCGTCGACGTTGCTCTCCGAATACGAGATGTTGCCCGACAGGCCTTGGCCGTACGTGCCGCCGCCGCCGTACGAGAGACCGACGCTGGCGGTGCCGGTGCGCTGTTCTTGCACCGTCCACACCAGCGTGACATAGCCGCACTTGTCGCCGAACGGCTTGATCGAGAGATCGACGGTCTTGAAGAACTGCGTGTTGTTGATCGCCTCGTAATCGCGGCGCAGGCGGTTGTCGGTGATGAGATCGCCGGGTCCGAGCAGCAGCAAGCGCCGGATCACGTAGTCCTTGGTCTTCGAATTGCCGACGATCTCGACCGCGCCCACCTTGGATTCGCACACGCTCACGTCGACCACACCCGCGCTGTTCGGGTCGACGCTGCCGTCGACGATCGCCGAGAAGCCGAGGTCTTTGTACAGGTTTTGGATGGCCTGCAGGTCGTCGCTGAACTGCTGCTGCGAGAACGTCGAACCGGGTTTGGTCTTCATGACCGCGAGGATCGCCTGCGTGTTGATGATGTGGTTGCCGGTGACGTCGATCTTCGCGACCGTGACGCCTTCCTTGACGTCGATCAGCAGGTGGCCGTCGGCATCGATGTGGATGTTCTTGACGTGGCGCGTGCCGGTGTAGCCGAGCTTGTCGTAATACGAGTTGATCTTGGCGACGTCATCGCGCAGCGTGTTGGTGTCGAGCACCGAACCAGTCGAGGTGTCCATGAGCGCGGTGAGGATGTCGCTCGAGACGTGCGTGTTGCCGTCGAAGGTGATCTTGGTGACGACCGGGTTTTCGATGACGATATAGGTCACCGCGACGCCGCCCGGCGCCGCGCGCAGATCGGTCTTGACGTCTGAGAAATAGCCCAGGCCGAGGATGGCGTTCTGATCCGCTGCGATCTGCTTGGTGTCGAGCGGCGTGCCGGGCCGCGTCTTGATCACCGCTGCGATCTTGTCGGTGGGGACGTGGGTGTTGCCCTTGATGTTCACCGCGGTGACGATGGGCGTCGGCGCGGCAGGCGTCGCCTGGGGCACGAAGGCCACCACGAGAGCCGCTGCGGCGAGCACCACAGCCGCACTTCGGATGACAAGACGCAACAGTCGGGGACTCCTCATCAAACGTGCCGGCTGGCCGGCGCCCTTCGGGTCGGGCAGACAACCGAGCGGACGGCGGCCCGGTCTTTGCCGCCGCCCGCGAGAGCTTCTGTGGGCCGCGTTGGCGTAGGTTTGAGCGACTTGGCTTCCCACGTTTTCCGGCACATTCCTGCCCGCGCAGGCGCCCGCGACGTCACTTAAACGTCACTCGCATGCCGACCCGGTACGTGATGAATCCTGAAGGAGCGGTGGTCGACGTGAACTCGAGCGCCGCGTAGTCACGTACGCTGTATGACGCTCCGTAATACTGCGTCACCGGCTGCGAGGTCGTCGAGCCGTAGATCACTGCGACCGTCGGCGAGACGAACTTGCGCACTTCGACGACGATCTGGCCCAGTTGGTTGAATTCGAGCGAGACCTCTTCGATATTGAGCGATTGCGCGAGCGCGGTGGAGAACGGCGAGAGGATGCTGCGCGAAAGCTCCGCGCTGAGCAGGCGTTGCGCGCCGACCGACAGCGTCTGCTGCGTCACGCCGCCGGTCAGCGCACCGACGTCGGATCCGCCGATGATGCCGGCGAGGATCTGCTCGGGCGTCTGACCGCTGCTCGACGAGATGACCGTATTCAGGTGATCGACGCGCCCGCTGATGTCGAGCGTGACGCGATCCCCGTTGACGACCGTCGACGCCGTCGCGTCAAGCGACGGCAAGACGCCTTGGTCCGGTTCGAACGAGAGCACGCCGCGCTCGACGCGGAAGGTCACGCCATACGCGCCGATGGTGCCGCGTTTGGTGGTGAACTCGCCCGCCAGCTGCGGGTCGCGCACGCTGCCGCCGATCGCGAGATTGCCGTCGGTCGTGAGATCGACCGGACCGCCGCGCACGCGCACGTTGCGCGCGTCGGCCGCCAGTTGCATATTGAGCGATGGCAGGTCGAAGAACGTCGGCGCGGGCGTCGCGAGCGCGGCCGGCGTGAGCACGTGCTGGCCCGGCGGATAGACGCCGCCGCCGTATACGATGGTGTGGCCTGGCAGGAGCGCCGGCACGCCGGGGATGTCCGAGGTGGGCGGCGGTCCCGTGGTATCGCCCAGCGTCGTGGCCAGCTGATAGATGGCGGAGACGGGAATCGTGCCGTCGCGCAGCGTGACCGTGCCGGCGAGCAACGGCGTCGAACCCGATTGCGTCAGACCGAGGTCGACGTTGAAGGTGCCGGAGACCCAATTGGGCGCGTCGAGGGGCACGCCGACCGCATGCAGGGTCGCGTAATACGCGAGACCGGGCGTGTTGCGCAAGCCGACCGCGGGCACGACGTAGGCGCGGCCGCTGCCGCTGAACGACCCGCTGCCCGCTTTGCCCGCAAGATCCGTCAGCGTGATCGAGTCGTGCGAGAAGACGAGGTCCGCGTTGATCGAGCGCAGCGGTACCGTCTGGTAGCGCGACGTCAGCTCGCCGCCGCGCAGACGGGCCGACCCCTGCAGTTCCGGTTTGCCGGCGGTGCCGCTCGCCGCCGCGTTCGCGTCAAGCGTGCCCGCCAGCGCGCCCGCACCTTTGAGAAGCGGATCGAATGCGGCGATGTCGATGCCCGCGGCATCCAGGCGCAGATCGACCGGCCGGCTCGGCGGACCGAGCGCGAACGGCACGAGCTCGAGCGGCAGCGACCCGGACAGCGTCAGCAGCCCCCGACCATTCGAGAGGCGCGCCAGCGTGTCGCCGATCGCGACCTCGTTCGCAGAGTAGGTGGCGTGCGCTGCGAGCTGGTCGTAGCCGATGCCGAGCACTTCGCCCGGCGTGGCCGTGAGGCTACCCACGATCACCGGCTTGCGCACCGTGCCCGAGAGCGCCAGCTGCGTCTGCGCGGCGCCGTTGACGTCGATGTTCGAACCGAGGAGCCGGGCCAGCCCGCGCAGATCGCTCACCGCCAGCTGTGCGTCGCCTGACAGCGCGCCGTTGCGGCGCAGTCGCGCATCGGCGACGGCGTGTCCGAACGAGACGTCGACGACGGCGTCGCGCAATTGCACCTGGGTTCCGTCGCTGGTGATATGGCCGCTCGCGCCCAACAGCTGCAGCTTGCGCACGTATCCGTCGTGCACGGCGAACGCGACGTCGACGGCCGGTCCGGCGAAGGTGCCGTGCAGCGTGCCGTTCGCGTCGATGGTGCCGCGCAGTCCCCAGTCCTCAAGCCCCGTGAGCCGGCCGAGCAAACCAAGGTCCAGGTCCGACGCCTGCGCGTCGACGCGATAGGTCGAACGGTGAAGATCTGGGATGGCGGACGCCTGGTCGCTCAAGGCAAGGTCGCCCGAGACATCGCTTGCGCCGAGCTCGCCGTTCTGGGCCACGTCGACATGCAGACCGTTGGCGCCCGATTCGCGCATGACGGCGCTGACCGAGCCGAGCGGCACGCCGGCCACGTAGGCGTCGGCGAGCGCGATAGCTCCGTGCGCGCGCGCGCCGCCAGGCGCGAGCGACAGCGAGATGTCCGCGGTGCCGATCCCTTCGAGCACGTCGCGCCCTTCGAAGAAGCTGTTGACGTCCGACAGGTCCACGTGTGCGCTGCTTGCGCGCAGCGCAAGACGGTCGCGCGAGTACCGTCCGCCGAACGCGAGCGCGCTGTCGCCGAGCTGCGTCGCGCCGTCGCGCAGCGTGAAAGCGCCGTCCTCGTACGAGAACGTGCTCTGGTTGCCGAGCAACGTGACGCCGCGCAGCGTCGCCGCGCCGCTGTCCAGCGTGCCGGCGAGCTGCGGGTCGGACGCGCGGCCGCGCAACGCGACGTCTGCGCTGAACGCGCCGGCGACCGGCCACTCGGGCGGCAGCACGTGAGCGAGCACGGCGCCGAGGTCGCCGTCGCGCACGGATGCGGATGCGTCAATCGTCACGTCGGAGAGCGCGGCTCCCGGCGCGACGCCGCGCGCGCTGCCGCGCACGCGCATGCGCGTGCCGGCGACGTCGACGTCGCCCGACGCCCGCAGATCGCGCCCTGCGTATGCGATGTCGCCCGATCCTTCTACCGGCGTGCCGTGCATGCGGCCATGCGCCACCGAAACGGACGCTGAGATGGCTGCGCCGTTCGCAGCCGGCTTCACGTCGCCGATCAGCACTGCGGTCCCCGCATCGAAGGGCAGGCCGGCCTGGCGCAGCGCAGCCATGTCGATGCCGCTGGCGAAAATGCTCGCGCCGCTCGACGTTCCGAACGCGCCGATGCTGCCGCGCAGCGCGCTGGCCCGAACCGCGTAGCGCAGCGGGGCGGCGGGACCCGCGGCCGCCTCAAGCGTCAGGCCGCTCAGCGGCAATCCGTCGAATATCGCGTCGCCGTCGCGCGCGGCGATGGTCGCCGCCCAACCGCTGGCGCTGAACAGCGTCTCGAAATCGCCGCGCACCTCGCCGCTTGCGGGAATGCCGGCCGCCCGGGCTAGCGGGGCGAGCGCGAGAGCGCCCGTACCGCGAACGTCGCCGGCGACCTGCAACGTGCGCGGATCCACGCGCGCCTCGCCGGCCGCGCGCACCGCGACATCGCGGCCGCGTAGTTCGAGCAACTGAAGCGCGACGCGGGGACCGCTGCCGCTGGCGCGCATCATCACGCTGTCGACGCGCTCGCCGTGCACGACCACGTCGCTGCCGCGCAGATCCACCACGGTGGCCAGCGCGCCATCGCCGACGTCGGAGCCGCCGCTACGCGCGACACCGTCAAACGTTCCGTCGATCTCGGGCAGCGAGATGAGCGGCAGGATCCCCGGCAGACCCGCGCTTCCCGCGAAGATGTGGACCGGTGCGTGCGACGCGACGACGCTGGCGAAGAATGCGCGCTTCTCGGGGTCCGAGCTATCGTATGCCGTTCGCGCGGTGATGTCGCCGCGCCGCCAGGCGATCCGGAGGGCGCCGAACGCCGACGAGCCGACGATTCCCGCGACGGTGATCGCTGCGTTCGCACCGCTCCCTCCGAGCGTGCGCCCAAACACGTAATAGCGCGCGCTGCTCCCGGGACCGTCGATCGACGCCAGCGCTTGCACTATGCCGCCGCGATTGAGGTTGGCGATGACCGGCACGGCGCGCGCCGGCGCGACCGCGGTCGCGATCGCCTGGAACGCAGGCTCGTCTGCCAGCGTGATATCGCCGCCGCCCGATAGTCGGCCGCCGTCATACGAGGCCTCGACCTGCGGCAGCGTGAGGTGAGCGTCATGATAATAGAAGCGAGCGCGTGCAGCGGCCAGCGGAATGCCGTCCACGTGCTCGGTTCCGGTGCTTCCCTCTACATCGCCCGCGACGTGCACGTCGTGCAGCGGCCCATCGAAGCGCAGACGCGCCTCGAACGCGCCATCAACCGCTTGTGCGCGCGAGAAGGCGAGCAATCGCCGTGCGAGGTGCAGATCGCCGTGCGTGCGCGCGACGAACCCCAAGCGTACGCCGTCGGCCAAACGGATGCTGCCGCGCGCCTGCACCGGCAGGCCGGCCGCATCTCCGCGCACGTCGTCAAAGCCGAGATAACCCCCGCTGTACGCGAGCGTGCCCGCGAGATCGCGCACCGGCACGTCCAGCGGCACGACGTGGATACTGCCGCCGTGCACGCGCGCGCTGGCGCTGAAACGCCACGACGGACCGGCGCCGCTTGCGAAGCCGGCATCGTACGCGCGCGCGACCACGTCAGCCGTGCCGCGTTCGGTCACGAACTGCGGCGAGGAGATCAACGCGTCGAGTGGCGGCGCGAACGCGACAGATGGAGCGTCCAGCGTCAGCTGCGCGAAGCCGACGGGATCGTTCTCCGAGAGCGCGCCGCGGATGTGCGACGTCGCCCCCTGGGCTGTGTAGGTCGCGCGCAGGTCGCCGCGTCCGACTCCGCCGGTCAGCGCAGCGTCGATCTCGATGCCGGTGACGGAGAACCATCGGCCCGGCCGCGCGTACGCGCTGGGGTTCTCGACGTCGAGCCTGCCGCCGGCGATGCGCAGCGTCAGCGTGAGCGGCGCTTGTGAGAGGCCTGCGTGAGTCGCGCCGGCGGACGGCGGCGCCCCAGACACGAACGTCGAGAGATTGGTCGAGCCGTCCGGCAGCACGACGAGGCGCAGCGCCGGCTGCTCGACGTCGATCGCGCGCACACCGTAGCGGTGATCGCTGCGGCCGATGAGCGCGCGCCAATCGTAGTCGATCGTCACGTGCTTGATCGAAAGGACGCGCCCGGTATCATCGTCGATCTCGAGATCAGACGCTTCGAAACGCGCCGTTCCGAGGCGCAGGTCGCCGCCCGAAACGTGCATCCCGTGCGCCGCGAGGAATGCCCCGAACGCGAAGCGCGCGAGCACCGAGCGAGGGCCCTGGAAACTCACCCCGACAAGCACGCATGCCGCGGCGAGCCCGACCACGAGCACGACCCCGCGCGCGACCGCTCGAAGGGAAAGCATCTGATGACCTTATTCCCTCACGCGCCGCCCCGCCCATGGCTGGCCGCCGTAATACGTACTATAAGGAAGATTCTAGATCGACCACTCCCAGGGGTTCCAGAACTCGGTCACGGCGTGGGCCGGCTTGAAGCCTCTCAGGTCGGTGCTGAAAACGTTGACTCTGCGGTTGAACCAGATCACCAGAAACGGTTGGTCGACGACGAGCATCTGCTGGATCTGGTCGTATTGCTTCTTGCGTTCGGCCAGGCCGTAGACGCGCAACGCCACGCGCTCGGCCGCATCGAGCCGCGGGTTGCAGTAATGATAGACGTTCTGACCGTTCGGCGGCCACTGGTCGCACATCGTGAACGCGGAATCGTCGGGATCGACGCCGTTGAGCCACGAGAAGAAGGCGACGTCGAACTTGCCGGTCTGCAGGATGCCGCCCGACGCGTAGTTAGCGCCTTCAATAGACGTGCTATAGCGCTTTTCGGTCATATCGACGCCCGCGGCTTTCCAATTCTGCTGCAGCACGCCGAAGACGACTTCGTCGATCGCCGAGCCCGCGGTTCCGGCGGCTATCAGCTCAAGCTTTTTCCCCTCTTTGTACCGGTAGCCGTCAGGCCCCATCTTCCAGCCCGCCGAGTCGAGCAGCGCCCCCGCGCGCGCGGGATCGTACGGATAGTTCATGACGTTGGGGTTGTGGGCCCATAGAAAGCTGGGCTGATCGGTCAGATTGGCCAGGGGAACTCCGTGCGCCGCTTTGTTGATGATGGTGTCGCGGTCGGTCGCATACGCGAGCGCTTGGCGCACCCGCACGTCGTGCAGGATCGGTCCCGACAGATTGTATGCGAGCATCGCGAACGCGGTGAACGGATTGAGGATCACACGCATCCCTTCTATTCCCCGCAGGCTGGGCAACTGCGACTGCGATGCTGCGTACTCCATGTCGATCTCGTGCGTGCGCAGCTGTGTGAGGATCGTGTCGTCGCTTGGGATGATGTGATACTCGATGACCTTGAGCTTGGGCGGTCCGCGCCAATAGTCCGGGTTCGCGGCGAACTTGATCAGGCTGCCTTTATGCCACTCGACGACTTTGAACGGCCCGGTGCCGACCGGCAGGTTGTTGTACGCCGCACGGTTTATGTCGGGAAGCGCCCCGAGCAGATGCACGGGCAGGATCGCATACGGCGTGCTGCTCATCGTGAAGAAGGTGGCGACGAACGGCGCGTATGGGCGTTTGATATGCACGGTGATCGTATGGTCGTCGATCTTGTCGATGCGGCTGATGATGTCGTAGCCGAGGCGCGAGCCGACGTTGTTGTTCGGGTTCATCACCGCGTGCCAGGTGAAGATGACGTCGTCGGCGCCGAACGGCGCGCCGTCCTGCCACTTCACGCCGCGCCGCAGGCGATACGTGATGCGTAAGCCGTCCTTGCTGATGCCGCCGTTCTCGATCGTCGGCACGACCGTGGCGAGCTCGGGGACCCATTGGTTCTCGTCGCTCCAGTTGAACAGATAGCCGGCCCAGAACATCGACAGGTCGATGGTCGTCTGGTCGGTCGTCAGCTCCGTGTTCAGCGTCGAGGGGTCGAGGTTCTCGCCCATGCGCAGCACGCCATGATGCGTCCATGCGTGACCCGACGCGGGCGCGGACTCCGTGCTCACCTTGCTGCACGCGCTGACGGCAAGACACACCGCCACCATGAGAGCGATGCCGCTGCGGTTCATCGCGACGGCTTTCATGCGCGCGCGCCGCGCGCCTCTACGGCGTGGGCTCGATGATGCGGCCCTGCGCGTCGATGCGCATGTGCCGGTCGCCCCAGCGCACGCGGCGCCCGCAAAACGTGACCGCCCACTCGCACAGCCCCATGAGATCGCGCAGCGGCAGGAGCCACAGCGCGTCGCGCGTGCGCACGCGCAGCGCCGCGCGAGCCGCGTAATGCACGGCGAGGCGCAGCACGAGTGCCAGCGCGAGCAGCACCGCTCCGAGTGCCGGCCGGGCGCTGAGAAGAAGGAAGATCAGCGCCGGCGGCCAGGCGAAGGTGAGAAAGTAACCGGCGTATCCGGCCGGACGCGCTGCGCGGCTGGTGCGCGCCCAGCGCAGCTCGTGCGACCACAGCGAAGCGAGACCGGGTTCGGCGACGGCGTGCTCGACGACGTACGGAGCCAGCGCGACCCGAAAGCCCTGGCGACCGACCAGTTCGCCGAGCATCTGATCGTCGGCGAGGTATGGCGCGAGCGCTGCGAAGCCTCCGATCGCGTTCAGCGCCGCGCGCGTGACGCCCATCGTCGCGCCAAGGCAGAAGCGCACGCGCCCGAGCGCCGCGACCAAGACCGACGGGATGAACTGATCGTTGATCATCAGCGCGCCCAGTGCCGATGCGAGTCCTTCCTGCGGCACGCCACGGTACGCACACGTGACCGCGCCGACGCGCTCGCCCGCGAACGCGGACGCCAGCGCATGCAGATATGTCGGCCCGACGCGCGTGTCGGCATCGGCGACGACCACAACGTCGTATGTCGCGGAGCCCACCATGTTCATCAGCTGCGCGATTTTTGGGTTCGGCGCCGTGTGCGGGCCGCCGCTGACGCGAACGACCTGGCCGTGTGCGAACTCCGCGGCAAGCGCATCGATGACCCCGACCGCTGGACTGTCGGGGTCCGGCACGCCGAACACGACCTGGAATTGCGGATAGTCTTGCGCGCAGAACGAACGCAGGTCTGCACGCAAGTCCGGCGATGCCTCCGCGACCGGCTTGAGGATCGTGATGCCGGGCGACGGCCCGGACGGCGGCGCACTGCGTTCGTAGCGAGTCAGCCATTCATTGAACGCGAGCAGGCGCCACAGCGCCACGGACGCGTAGCCCAGCGCTGCCAGGCTGATCAGCCCGAACGCGGCGGCGAGCGTTTCGCGTAGCATCAGCCCGCCGCGCCGCGCGATCCGGATGGTCGGCGCGCGCGCAGGTCGCCGAACGAACTGCGCTGGATGTCGTGGTCGGCAAGTGCCTGCGCGAACGCGGGGTCGAGCAACGTGGCGAGTTCGCGCGCGCGCGGTCCCTGCGTCGCAGGGTGGAAATACATCTCGCTGCAGCCGTCGGGCAGCTCGCGCAGCAGCTGCAGCACGACGTCGCTGGTCATGTTGCCCGTGTCGTCCAGGCCGAACACGAAATCGTTGTACGCGACGCTCGCTGCGCGGCAGCGCGCGCGCATAAGCGCGAAGAGCGGCGCCAACAGCACATCGTTGCCGAACCGGCCCGCAAGATCGGTGCGGCGCGCGCGCCAGGACGGCAGCAACGGCTCCTGCGGAATGCGCACCGGCGGATCGCCGTAGTCGCGCCCGACGCGCAGCATCAGGCCGAAGATCGTCGGATGGACGTGCATGTGATTGTGCGCGTTCGCGTGGTCCAGCGCCAGTCCCGTCGCGGCGAAGGCAGCATATTGAGCGCGGATCTCGACTGCGAGCTGGCGGCGCGCGCCGGGATTGAAGAAGTAATTGAAACCGGTGCGCATGAGCTGCTCCGAAAATCGGCCGCGCTCGTCCACCAGATCGGGCACACGCTCGGCCGGCAGCGCCGGCCGCCCGTTGACCAGCACGACGTGCAGGCCGACGCGCAGCGCAGGCAGGCGCTTCGCGCGCGCGACCGCGTCGGCTGCGGCGGCGCCGGTGATCATCAAGCAGGTGGTGCTTAAGACGCCATCGCGGTGCGCGCGCTCGATGGCCTCGTTGACCTCGGCCGATTCGCCGAAATCATCGGCGCTGATGATCAGCCGGCGCGTCAGATGTCGAGATTCTTGACGTCGCGCGCGTTGTCGGCGATGAACTGCTTGCGCGGGTCCACTTTCTCGCCCATGAGGATCGAGAACATCTCGTTGGCGGCGACTTCGTCTTCGAGCAGCACTTTGCGCACGATGCGCCGCTCCGGATCCATGGTGGTCTCCCACAGCTGCTCGGGATCCATCTCGCCCAGGCCTTTGTACTGCTGGATCGAGTAGCCATCGCCGGCCTGCGCGATGACCGCGTCGCGCTCGTCGTCGCGATAGCAATACCAGATCTTCTTGCCCTTCTTCACCTGGTAGAGCGGCGGCTGTGCGATGAACAGATTGCCGTCTTCGATGAGCTTGCGCATGTAGCGGAAGAAGAACGTCAGCAGCAGCGTGCGGATGTGCGAGCCGTCGACGTCGGCGTCGGTCATGATGTAGATGCGATGGTAGCGCAGCTTGCTGACGTCGAAATCGGCCTCGAAGCCCGTGCCGAGCGCGGTGATGAGCGCGCGGATCTCCTCGTGGCCGACGATCTTGTCCAAGCGCGCCTTTTCGACGTTGAGGATCTTGCCTTTGAGCGGCAGGATCGCTTGGAAGTGCCGGTCGCGGCCCTGCTTGGCGCTGCCGCCGGCGGATTCGCCCTCGACCAGGAATATCTCGCTCTTGGCGGGATCGCGTTCGGAGCAGTCTGCGAGTTTGCCGGGCAGCGAACCGCCGTCGAGCGCGTTCTTGCGCCGCGCCAGATCGCGCGCCTTGCGCGCCGCCTCGCGCGCGCGATTGGCGTTGATCGTCTTTTCGATGATGCGCCGCGCCGGCCCGGGGTTCTCCTCGAGGTAGTAATTGAGCGCTTCGGCGACGATCTCGTCGACCGCGCCGCGCGCCTCGGTGCTGCCGAGTTTGGCCTTGGTCTGGCCTTCGAACTCGGGGTTGGGCAGCTTCACGGAGACGACCGCGGTCAGCCCTTCGCGCACGTCCTCGCCGGCCAGGTTGCCTTCCGACTCCTTGAGCATGCCGTGCTTCTTGGCGTAGTTGTTGAGCACGCGCGTCAGCGAGGTGCGAAAGCCGACCAGATGGGTCCCGCCGTCGACGGTGTGGATGTTATTGGCGTAGGCGTAGACCTGCTCGATGTAGCCGTCGTTGTACTGGAACGCGACCTCGACCGCGACCTTGCCGCGCTCGCCCGCGATGTAGCGGACGTCGTGCAGCGGCTCCTTGTTCTTGTTGATATGCTCGACGAAGCTCTTGATGCCGCCTTCGTACATGAAGGTCTGCTTCTTGTCCGTGCGTTCATCGTTGAGCTCGATGCGTAGCCCGCGGTTGAGGAACGCCAGTTCGCGCAGGCGCTGCTGCAGGATGTCGAGCGAGAACTCCAGCGTCGAGAACACTTGGGAATCAGGTTTGAAGTGCTGCACGGTGCCCGTGCCGTCCGCGGGCCCGAGGACTTTGAGCTTGGACGTCGCGATGCCGCGCGAAAACTTCTGCTCGTAGAGCTTGCCGTCGCGCTTGACGCGCGTGATCATCCATTCGGAAAGCGCATTGGTCACCGAGATGCCGACGCCGTGGAGGCCGCCGGAGACCTTGTAGCCGAGCTGATCGAATTTGCCGCCTGCGTGCAGCACCGTCATGACCACTTCGATCGCGGGCTTCTTCTCGCTCGGAATGACGTCGACCGGGATGCCGCGGCCGTCGTCTTCCACCGAGAGCGAGCCGTCTTTGTGGATGGTCACGGTGATGTTGCGGCAATAGCCGGCGAGCGCTTCGTCGACGGCGTTATCCACCGCTTCGAAGACGATCTGGTGCAGCCCGCGCGTGCTGGTGTCGCCCACGTACATGCCCGGCCGCCTGCGCACGCCTTCCAGGCCTTTGAGCACCTTGATCTGGGCGGCGCCGTATTCGCCGTCGCTCGGTTTTTTCGCCAACATCATACCCTTAAGCGGCAAAGCGGGCGAGCCGCGCTCGCCCAAGATATCGGCCGAATGAATTCGACCGCTTCATACATTCGTCAGAATCGCTACTTATCTGGTTTCTCGCGAACCGGCCGCGGCGCCTTTCGTTGCCCGTCGCGAAGGAGCGCATCGGCCCATTGCCGTCCGAGAACGCTTGCGAGCACGGCGCCGCTCAACTCCTCCTTGCGCTGCTGCGTCGCGAGCATGACGAAGCTCCACGCCGCGACGCGGTCGGCGGCGTCAAGAGCGTCCCGTCGCAAGCGAGCGCGCGCGTTGAACATCTGCAGCTCGCACTGCGTCATGAGGGCACGCCGAACGCGCTCGTAGCTGCGCGCGTCGGCAGCCGGCAATTCGCGCCGCAGCTCGGCGTGCTTCAGCCAGGGAGCGTTTGCGAGCACGCCGCCGATCGCGCCATCGGCGGCGCGGCGCGCTTGTTCGCGACAGACGCCGCACAGGGGCGGCGACGTGCACCAACATGAGCACGTGCTGCAGCGCTGCCAGCCGGCCTGCGCGCGGCGCTCGTCGAGCTGAGTTTGTGCGCGCCGCAGGCGGGCAAGGACCATTTCGAGGTCATCCCCCGCTGCCGGCGCCTCGTCAAGCCCCGGCCCCGGCCGCACGGCGCTCGCCCGATCCGCAGCCGCCGGCCCCGGCGCTTTCGAAGAGCGGGCTCCCACGTTGCCCGCGAGCAACGCGCGGCTGCGGCCGCTGGCCACCGCGAACTTCAATCGCCGCAGATCCACGCCCGGGCAGCGCTCGCGCAACCGCTCGATGATCGTCGGCGCCAGAAACGTGAGCTGATGGCTCCACGCGCTGCTCGGCGTGAGCACGGTGAGCGCGCCGTCACGGAACGCTCCCGCCCGCGTGCGCCGGGCAACGTCGACGCCGACCGCGTCGGGCCACGCCGCGGACAGCGCGCCTGCTTCGCCGCCTGCGGCGACGCGTTCGCCCGCCGGCCGGTATGCTGCCAGCAGCGTGCGCAGCGTTTTCGGCCCGGTCATGCGCTTGCGGCGCGCCGCACGTCCTGCACCAGCGTGCCGTTCTTGACGTGCACCACGTGATGCGGCGTCTCGAACGCGACGTCGGACAGATCGGTGGCGGTGATGAAGGCCTGCTCGAAGCCGGCGATGCTGGACATGAACGCGTGGCGGCGCTGTTCGTCGAGTTCGGAGAGCACGTCGTCGAGCAACAGCAGCGGCGCTTCGCCGGCTGCCGCATGCGCCAGTGCGTATTCGGCCGCTTTGATCGCCAGCACGGCGGTGCGCTGCTGGCCTTGCGATCCGTAGCGCGCCAGCGCACGTCCGCCCAAACCGATCGAGATGTCGTCGCGGTGCGGCCCGAACAGTGACACCTTACGCGCCGCTTCGGCGCGCGCGCCCAGCGCGAGCGCTTCGGCAAGGCGCCCGGATATCGCATCGGGTGTGTACGCGTCCTGCGCCGGGGACGGAGCGTATGCCACCTCCAATGCGTCGCGGCTGCCCACCCAGCGCGCGTGCGCGGTCTCGGCTTCGTGTCCGAGACGGCGCACGTAGGCGGCTCGAGCGCTCACCAGGCGCGTGCCGATGTCGGTCACTTGCGCGTTGTACGTCGCGAGCAACGTGCGATCGCCCGCATCCGGCGAGCGCAAGAAGGCGTTCTTCTGCGCCAGCACTTTGATGTACGCGGCCAAGTCGTGGTAGTAGCCGCGATCGAGCTGCGAGAGCGCCGCATTGAGGAGGCGCCGCCGCAGGCTGGCGGGACCGGTGATCAAGCCCAGATCCGCGGGCGCGAACGTCACCGCAGTGATGCCGCCGAGAAAGCTGCCATACGAGACGCCGCGGCCGTTGCGCAAGAAGCGCTTGCGCGCGCCTTCGCCCGCGCGGGTGATCACACAGCCGGCCGACGCGACGCCCGAGCGCGTGTGGACCTGCGCCGCCACGCTCGCGGCGGGGGCGTCGAAACGGATCAGATCCGATTCGCGTACCGTGCGGAACGATTTCCCCAGCGCCAACAGGGCGAGCGCTTCGAGCACGTTGGACTTGCCCTGCGCGTTGGCACCCACCAAGATGCACGCGCCCTCCGGCGGGTCAAAGCGGAGGGCGGCATAGTTGCGGAAATTCGCGAGTTCGAGCGAGTCGACGCGCACTGTCTACTGCCGCAGCGGCATGAGGATGTATAGCTGGCGCTCGGCGAGCTCGCCTGACGCCGGGCGCATCGCGCCGGGATTGAGCGCGCCTTGGAAGCTCATCGCGACGGTGTCCGCGCCGACGTGGTTGAGGATCTCGACCAAGTATTTCGCGTTGAAGGCGATGGTGAGCGGATCACCGCTGCGCTCGACGTCGATCTCCTCGTACGCGGTGCCGGCGGTGTCGGAGCTAGCGGTGATCACGAGGCTCGTGCCGTCCATCGCGAGCTTGACCATGCTGGCGCGGTCGCCGGCGACCACTTCGGCGCGGCGCAGGCTCGCCAGCAGCTTCTCGGTGCTTGCGATGACGCGCTTGTCGAACTCTTTGGGGATGACTTGCTGATAGTTGGGATACTGCCCGTCGATGAGGCGGGCGATCACCTTCACATCGCCGGTGTTGAATACGAGCTGGTTGGCTTGCCCGCCCAGCACGGTCGCTTCGATCGTGCCGCCCGACGCGACGCGCACGACTTCGCCCAGCGCCCGCGCCGGCACGATGAGGCGCGCGGATTGCTTGACGGGTTCGGTCAGCGCAAGCTGATAGCGCGCGAGGCGATAACCGTCAGTGGCCACCATGGTGAGCGATGCGCCGTCAAGTTCGAGCAGCGTGCCCATGAGCACCGGGCCGCGCGCCTCTTCGCTCGAGGCGGCGAAGGTGACCGCGGTCGCGGCTTCGCGGAACGCTTTGGCATCGATCCGGAACTCATCCGACGACGTGCCTTCGGGCAACGGCGGATATTCATCGGCGGGCAAGGCGAAGAACTCGTAGTTCGATCGCTCGCATTTGAGCGTCGCCCGGCTCGCGGTGCCCGTCATCTCGAGCGTGGCGGCCGGCAGGTTTGCGAGGTAGCCGGAGAACAGGCGCGCCGGCACGGTGCAGCGGCCTTCCTCGGTCACCTCGGCGTTGAACGCGTTCTCAAGCGTGAGCTCAAGGTCGGTGGCGCGGACGCTGACGCGTCCCTTCCTGGCCGTCAGCAAGACGTTCCCCAAGATCGGCATGGTGCTGTGGGCGTTGACCACCTTGCTGGCAGCGGCGACCGCCCCCGCGACATCCTTCGCGTTGCAACTGAACTTCATCGTCTTCCCTCGTAGCGTTTGTGCTGTGCGTAGTTATTCGCAACGCCGCTCAGTTCATTCCGTAGCCTATCTAGTTTTCTTTATGTCGTCATCTCCGTAATAGGGCGGTGTATAGCGAGGATGACGTCGGCGTCGTCGGTGGTTGTTGCGTTCGCGCCCCGGTGTCGGCTGTGGAGCGCGGGCCGCCCCATGCACCGCTTGCACATCGGGCCGCCGGCGCGCGCCTCGCGCATCCGGCTATCCACCCCATCCGCAGCGTATCCACGGACTTTAGGATGAACGCGTTCAGCCGTCTTGGTTGATGGTCGCGACGACCGATTTGAGCTTGCTGCGGAACTCCGGATCGCGCTCGGTCTGGTCCTTGACCTTATTGCGCGCGTACATCACGGTCGTGTGGTCCTTCTTGCCGAATTCGCGGGCGATCTGGGGCAGCGACGCGTTGGTGAGGTCGCATGCCAAGTACATCGCGATCTGGCGCGGCACGGTCAGGCGGTGGTCGCGGCGCTGGCCCTCGAGCTCCTTGAGGGTGATGCCGTGGAAGCGGGCCACTTTCTCTTTGATGAGCGCGATGGTGACCTTTCGCAACGGCACCTCTTGGATCTCGTTGCGCAGCACCTCGGTGGCCAGCTCGACGGTGATCGGCTTCTTATACAAGGAGGCGTAGGCGGTCAATTTGATGAGCGCGCCCTCGAGCTGCCGGATGTTGGACGGGATGATCTTGGCGATGTATGACGTCACTTCGTGCGGCACGTCGATGTGATCGCTCTCCGCCTTCTTGCGCAGGATCGCCTCGCGCGTCTCGAGGTCAGGCTGTTGGATGTCGGTCAGCAGGCCCCACTCGAATCGCGAGCGCAGCCGGTTCTCCAGCGTTTGGATGTCCTTGGGCGGCCGGTCGCTCGAGATCACGAGCTGCTTGGACGCCTCGTGCAGCGTGTTGAACGTGTGGAAGAACTCTTCTTGCGTCTGCTCCTTGCCTTCCAAGAACTGGATGTCGTCGATGAGCAGCACGTCGACCGTCCGGTAGCGGTTGCGGAACTCGACGGTCTGGTTGTTCTTGATCGCGGTGATGAACTCGTTGGTGAACGTCTCGGACGAGACGTACACGACGCGCGCCTTCGGGTCGGAGACAAGGACCCGATGCCCGATCGCGTGCATCAAGTGCGTCTTGCCCAGACCGACCGCGCCGTAGATGAAGAGGGGATTGTACGCACGTGCGGGCGAGTCGGCCACCGCTTGGGCTGCCGCGTGCGCGAACCGGTTGGTCGCGCCGACGACGAATTGTTCAAACGTGTAGCGGTCCGTAAGGCCGGTGTGTCTGAAATCGTCGGTGACCGTGGCCATCTGCGGCGCCGCGTCCGTCGGCGTGGCCTGCCCCTGTTGTCCCGGTGAGGGGTCCACGACCGCGTCGTCGACGACGAAGCGGACGTTCATGGGGGCTCCCATGATCTCGGTCAGCGTCCCAAGGATAGTCACCTTGAGACGGTTCTCGGCCCAATCTTTGGCAAAGGCGTTCTGCACGGCGAGGGTGATCTCGTCCGTGGTCATGCGCTGGACGCGCATCGGTTTGATCCACGTCTCGAAGATCGGTTTTGTGAAACGGTTTTCCAGCGCGCTCAAACAGCTCTGCCACAGATATTCTTCATTGGTACCGAGAACAGTCGCCACTTCCATCACTTCTTTCTATTCGTTCGTAAAGGAAATCGCTGTCCGAGTCGTGAGCCGCAATTCGGACGGGCTCCGCGCTTTAGTGAGCGGAAATCCTTATTCCTTCAGGGTTTGCGCGTTTTTTCTATGCACATATCCACAGCAAAAGCGATGTGCATGTGGATACGATTTCTCGCGCATGGCGCAAGGGCTTGCGCGATGGGAGCGCGCGTTCGCACCCGAGCCGCGCGAACTTCCGATCGTTCGCCCGCGCCCGCAAACAAGATTTACGAGTTTTTCGCGCGCGAAACGGCGCAATGCCCCACCCCATAAGCCCTTGCGCCTCCCCGCGAACGTATCCACAATGTTATCCACAGGTGTGAATAAGGAGGCCGCGAGCATCGCGGCAAGCGATAGGGCCCTTGTGCGCCAGGTGTTTGCGCGGTTTTCCGATCCACGCGCGTCGCTTCGCCATACACCGCCTGTCCACGGAGAGGTCCACGGCCTTCCGTGCGCGGCGCGGGAGTGCCTACGTCCCGCAAACGTCACTGCAGCGCCTTTCTTGACGGTATTGCAGGCCCGCATCTATAATGAAGCTTCTCCAATCGCCATTGTCGCAAGTGCCGCCGCGGGCGGCACTTGGTATGTAGGAGCCCCGATACAACGTGAAACGCACTTTTCAGCCGCACAACCGCCGGCGCAAGCGGACGCACGGGTTTCGCGCGCGGATGGCCACAAAGAACGGCCGTCGCGTGTTGGCCACGCGCCGCCGCAAGGGCCGCAAACGCCTCACGCCGGACTAGGACGGCGCCGACGGACAGCGCACCATGCGCACCTTCGACAGCCTGCGCGGCCGGCGGGAGTTCACGCTTGTGATCCGTCGGGGCGCACCGGTGAAACGCGAGGCTTTCACTCTGTACGGGTACGAGCCGCGCGGGGCGACGACGACTAAGGTCGGCGTCGTGATCCCCAAGACGGTGGGCAAGGCGGTGCATCGCAATCGGCTGCGCCGACGCTGCAAAGCCATCCTCGACGCCGAGGGTTTGCGCGCGCCACACCGCTGGTACGTCATCTCGTGCCGGCCGGGTGCCGCGGGCCTGACATTCGTCGAACTACGACGCAACCTGACGAGCGCGCTTGCGCGCGCGCGCGACGCCGAGGCTCGGCCGCCTCGGAAGCGCGCATGAACCCGCTGGTCGTCGCCATCCGCGCCTATCAGCGGACGATCTCGAAACTGCTGCCGCCGGCGTGCCGCTTCACGCCCACATGTTCTGAGTATGCGGCGCAGGCGATCGAGCGGTACGGCGGGGCGCGCGGGTCGGCTCTGGCCGCCAAACGGCTGCTGCGTTGCCATCCGTGGCATCCCGGTGGCCACGACCCGGTTCCGTAGACTTCATCTATAAGAAGAGAGCATGACGATCGCCATCCTGGTTCACGTGTCCGCCCTGGTGTTCGGGTTCGCCAACCCGTTCGCGCCGATATTCGATCCGCTCTGGCATTTCTTCGGCTCGGTCATCGACTACATCAACGGCGTGACGCACAATTACGGCTGGTCGATGCTCGTGCTCGCGCTTGTCGTGCGCGTCGCACTCATCCCGCTGTACGTGCAGCAGTTCAAGTCCGCCAAAGAGATGCAGGCGCTCGCGCCATACCTCAAGCGGCTTCAGACCAAGTACAAGGACAACAAGCAGAAGCTCCAAGAGGAGACGCTGGCGCTGTATCGGGAGCACGGCGTCAATCCGCTCGGCGGCTGCCTGCCGTTGCTCGTGCAACTGCCGATCCTCTCGGCGGTGTATTTCGCCATCAAGGATCACAACGAACAGTTCAAAGCGGCGACGTGGGCATGGATCGGCTCGCCGCTCTCGCTCAAATTCCCCCACATCCTCGCCGTCAATCTGGCCCAGCCCGACCAAGTGCTGCTGCTGCTCTACGCCGTCTCGCTGTACTTCTCGGTGCGCTTGACGCCGACGCCGAACATCGACCCGCAGCAGGCGCAGATGATGAAGATCAACTCGCTCATCATGCCGGTCGCGCTCTTCTTCTTCTTGCGCGGCTATCCGTCGGCGTTCATCCTGTATTGGCTCGGCTTCAACGTGATCAGCATGACGCAGCAATGGATCATCATGCGTTCGCCGTCGCGCATCGGCGCGCCGCCGGCCGAGACGCCGGCGACGCTGGCCGGCTATCCGCTCGATTGCCCGTCGTGCAACGAGCGTCTGGTCGTGGTCAAGGGTAGCAAGTGCGAGAAATGTGGCGCCAAGGTGCGCAAAGTCCAGCCCAGCGGCAACGGCGCGGCCAACGCGCCGGCCGCCATCAATCCGTCCGGTGGAGGCGCAAAACAAGGCTCATGAACGATTACGGATCCCCTCACGGGCGCGGCGATCGGCCGCACGGCAATCGCGGCGGTGCGCCGCGCTACGGTCGCGGCCCAGGCTCAGGTTCCGGTTCTGGTGGCCGCGGCTTCGGAGGCCGCCCCTCCGACAGCCGCAACGGCGGCAGAAACGAGCGCGGTGGCGGCTACCGGCGCGACGGCGGCCGCGGCCGTCCGGCGCCGCGCAAGACCTGTCCGCCTGAGCTGGTCGAGCCGTTCAAGGAGGCGCGCGATTTCCTCGCCGGCTTGATCGCGGCGCTGGGCCTGCCCGCACGCCTGTCGTACGGGGGCGTCGAACCGGCGCGCGACGGACAGCAGGTGATGATCGACATCCGCGGGATCGCGCCCGCCGGACCGCCCGATCGCTTCCGCCGCGACGACGACAGCTCCGATGACGATCTCGCGATTCTCATCGGCAAGCACGGTGCGATGCTCGATGCGCTCACGGCGATCGTCAACGCGGTCATGCATCGCGGCGAATCCGAGGGGCTGTTCTTCGCGGTGGACGTCGAGGGATACCGCTCGCGCCGCGTCGCGACGCTTCGCTCGATCGCGCAACGCAGCGCGGATCGCGCGCTGCGCGAGGGCGTGGCGATCGAGCTCTCGCCGATGCCGCCGTCGGAACGCCGCATCATCCATCTGACGCTGGCGGCGCATCCCGCGCTTGCGACCGAATCGACCGGCAGCGGCTCGAACCGGCGCGTCGTGATCGTGCCGCGCGACGCGCCCCCGGAGCGTCCGCCGGAGTACGACGAGGAGCCCGCGTACTGACGCGCCCGACGTACGACACACGAGGACCCAACGACGCGCCTGCACGGGCGCGTCGTCATTGTGCGCGGCAGGCGCGAGCGCCAAGGCGCTGCTTTGGCGCGCGTCGCAATTCCACGACGACGTGACCATGCAACACGACGACACGATCGCAGCCATCGCCACGCCTCCCGGCGTCTCGGCGGTCGCGATCGTGCGCATCTCCGGTCCACAGGCACGAGCGATCGCCGCCGCATGTTTTGAGCCCGCGCGCGGCGGAGCGCTGCGCAATGCGCACGCGCGGCGCGGCTGGGTGCGCGATCCGCACACGGGCCAGCGTCTTGACGATTCGCTCGCGCTGCTGTTCGCAGCGCCGCAGTCATACACCGGCGAGGACGTGGTCGAGCTGCAGGTGCATGGCGGAGCGGGCGTGGTCGCAGCGGTGCTGGCGCACGTGGTCGCCGCAGGCGCGCGTCTGGCGGCGCCCGGAGAATTCACGCGGCGCGCGTTCGTCAACGGCAAGCTCGACCTCGCGCAAGCCGAAGCGGTGGCGGATCTCATCGACGCGCAGTCGCGCCAAGCCGCGGCGGCGGCCGCAGCCCGGCTTGAAGGAGCGCTCGGCCGGAGTCTGCGCGAACTGCGCGCGCAGCTGACTGCCCGCCTGGTCGAGATCGAAGCGCACGTCGACTATCCCGATGAGGTGCCGGCGCCGGATGCGACGCGCCTAGAGTCCGTCATCCGCGAGCAGTGCGCTCGCGTCGATGGCCTGCTCGCGGGCGCGGGTCCCGCGCGCGCATTGCGCGACGGCCTCGACTGCGTGATCGCCGGGCCGCCCAACGCCGGCAAGTCATCATTGCTCAACGCGCTGGTCGAGGCCGAACGCGCCATCGTGTCGGAGACGCCGGGCACGACGCGCGACATCGTCGAGGATCGCGTCGCGGTCGACGGCGTGGTCTTGCGCCTGCGCGACACGGCCGGGCTGCGCGCCACGTCGGATGCGATCGAGGCCGAGGGCGTGACGCGCGCACGGCGCGCGATCGGCGACGCCGAACTGATCGTCGTCGTGCTCGATGCGTCGTCGCCGCTGCGCGCCGAGGCGCGCGAGGTCATGCGCGCGAGCGACGGGCGCCCGCGCATCGTGCTGCTCAACAAGCTCGATCTCGGCGACGCCGGCGCGCGCGAGTTCGCGCGCGAATTGCCGAGCGTCGAGCACATCGTGGGCAGCGTCCGCCGGCCGGTGACGGTCGAAACGGTCCGGCGTGCGATCGCGCGGCTGGGCTGGGGAGGCGGTGCGATCGCCGCGAACACCGCGCTCGTCGCGAACGCGCGCCAGCTCGAGTCGCTCACACGCGCGCGCGACGCGCTCGGCCACGC